>JAURGC010000015.1 GCA_030833985.1 Algoriphagus sp.
CGCATACTCTTTACCAAATTTGTGAGTTTCGTGGTTTTGAAAATCACTGGAAGTGTAAAACTCAAGCCCTCTATCAGCCGAATAGGTAATCACAGGTAGCGCTAAAGTTACATGGGTATTACCTATTGTAACAAAATGCCATTCATGGGAATCCTTGATGTGGTGCATGATGAACCCAGTAGGGTCTTCTTTCCCTTCTTCAGCGTCCGTCCCTGCAGCAAAAGATCCTACAGAAAAACTCAGTAAAACCACTGAAAATAAAAGACTTAGTACCAGAAATTTGCGCGTCATCTACTCGTTTTTTGGAAATCTACCTCGAAATCGGGCGCAAGTTAGAAATAAAGATGTAGATATCAAAAATCAAGTAGAACAAAAAAATGATAAAGAAATTGGCGATAAACAAAATAATATTTTCCAATTCAAGGACTGCAAGGATGCCAATAAAGCCCAAAGAACTCAAGATACGGATGACCATTCCGAGTAATTTCAAAGAGAGTAAATTTTCTGGAGATTGACGATACAGCCATCCGGTCACTACCCCCAATAAGTAGGATAGCCCAGCCATAAATCCAAAAATAATCCAAATCGAGGAATGGATTAGTTGAGGCAGTAAAAATTGGAGGAGTAGGATTATCCCTCCAAGTAGCAGAGACATCACTAAATACTTAAAATGAATGGAAGAAATATATTTCATAAGGGAATCAAAAACACAAAGTTACATGAATTAGACTTAGCTACTTGTCCTGCTGCATGGATTTCCACAAGGAATAAAAAGCAATTGCCACCCCAGCAAAGGAACATAGAAGCAGCCAAATAGGAAACTTAAAGGTGGATTGTTGCTGAAGCCACCAGCCCAAAGTCGTACTTCCACCAATGATGGCAAATAACTGGAAAGACAGGCCCATGTATTTTAGCCAAGTAGGAATCTGAGGTCCCTGCGAACTGGCTTTGGATTGATTTTTAGTCATTTTTCAAAGTTACTAGTTTCCTATTCGAAGAATTCATTAGTTCAAAAGAATAATACCTGACCTTCTTCGTTCGGTAAGTGCAGTAAAAGCCCTAATTTGGTCTCTTGATTTCTAGCAGTTAAACATGCGCCAACAAGCCCGGTATACTTTTGGATTGATTTTACTTTTTTTGGGAGCCTGCTCTTCTCAAAGAAATACCTTTACTAACCGTGCTTTCCACAACCTTACCTCGCATTACAACGCCTATTTTTTAGCAGATACAAAAATAAAGGAGGCAGAAAGTCAGGTCCTGGAAAATTACAAAGAAGATTACACACAAATACTTCCCGTATTTATTCCAATTGACTCTGCGACCATCCAAAAAAACAAAATTGCTCTTGATTCCGCTCGGGAATTGTCTTCCAAAGCCATCGACTGGCATCGCATATCCAAGTGGGTAGACGACAGCTACTTTCTTTTGGGAAAAATTGATTACCTCCAAGCTCGAACAAATGAAGCTATAAATGCCTTTCGCTTTGTCAATAGCCAGAGTAAGGACATCGACCTTAGGCACAAAGCCTTGATCAGCTTACTTCACATTTACATCGATTTGGGAGCGTTGGAGGACGCAAACTTTACAATAGACTACCTTTCCAAGGAAGAAAATATTAGCCCCGAAAATAGGTTTGAATTATTTAAAACGCTGGCCTATTATTACGAATCCAAATCGGACCAAAACGGAGTCATCGGTGCATTGGACAAAGCATTGTCCTATACCACCACGAAGAAAGAAGAATCTAGAATCTATTTTATCTTAGCTCAGCGCTACCAACGAGAGGGATTAAGCGCTTTAGCATTTGACTATTTCCAAAAATCCATTGCCGGAAACCCACCTTACGAGCAAGCTTTTTTTGCTACTTTATACGCCCAACAAGTTGCAGAGCTCAATGCTTCCAAAGACTTAAAAAAAGTCAGAAATTACTACGAGGATCTGTACAAAGATCCAAAAAATAAAGACCTAAAAGACGTGGTTGTCTTTGAACGTGCATTGTTTGAGGAAAAACAATCTGACATTCCTTTGGCTTTGGATCTACTTCATCAAGCCGCAAAAGAAACTGGATCAAACCCTCGATTGAAGGGATACATCTATCAAAAATTAGCAGATCTCAAACTCAACCAATTTAAAGATTACCGAGCTGCCAAATACTACCTGGATAGCGCACTCACCTTTATCAAGGCAGAGGATCCGGTAGCCAAGCAGCTTGAAGAACAAAAAGCAAGCTTGGACAAATATGTATTCCATTTCGAGCGTATTCAAAAACAAGATAGCTTGATTCAGCTTGCCTCCTTACCCCTGGAAGATCAAGTTCTTCAAGCTGAAAAATACATCGATTCCGAAAAAAAACGAGTGGAAGAATTAAAAAGCCAAAGTAAATCTCCAAAGTCAACTTCTATTTTTGACAATTTACTCGCCTTTGGAGAAAAGGGGGCCAGTGCCTCTACCTTTTACTTTGACAACAGCCTTGCTTTGCAACAAGGTGCCATAGAGTTTGTTCGTACCTGGGGAAATCGTCCTCTTCAAGACAATTGGCGAAGGAAAGCTGCATTGACTCAGGTGGCAAATCAATTGATTACCACTCCTGCAAGAGAACCACTCAATACCAGTTCTTCCTCTGATTCGACTGCTTTCCCTTCCATAGAGGCACTACTTGCTTCCATTCCCAAAAGCCCCGAGCAACTCAAAAAAGCAAATTCAGAGTTAGAAGAATCTTATTTTGAATTAGGTAAGGTGCTTTATATTCAGCTAAAAGAGCCTCAACGAAGTCAGGATTACCTGGAACAACTCGTGAATAAGTATCCCAATACCCTCAAAAAGCCTGAAACCTATTATTTGCTCTATTTGGGTCAAAAGGAATTCAATGGAGACTTCAACAAGTACATTCAACTACTAAATCAAGAATTTCCTGAATCCCCTTATACTTTCTCGGTAAATAATCCTGAAGCTGGTGTAGGAAATCAAGCCTCAATAGCTTCTGCCAAAGGGTATGAACAAGCCTATGAAGCCTACTATTCAGGAAAGTATCGGGTTGCTAGGGAATTAATTTTTTCTACTTTAGAGAATTATCCGCTGACTCGAAACACAGATAAATTAGTGCTACTTAATGCAATGGTGAGCGGAAAACTAGAGTCCAGGGAGCAGTTCAAGGCTAAACTTGAAGAGTTTATCCAAGTGGCAAAAGATTCTGAATTAATTGTACTTGCTGAAGCCATGTTACGCCCCCTTTTGAGCGAAGAGGAACTTCGCCCCAAAGAAAAAGTGACACAAACGTCCAAAGAAATTTCAACTCCAGCGGAAGAAGGAGAGAAAAAAATCGAAGAAACTGAAGCAAAAGAAAGCCCTTATAAGGCTACAAATGACCAAACTCATATTGTAGTCCTTGCGCTTAGTCCTTCTGAAGTAGAATCGGCCAAGAATTTGCTAGGAGACTTAGAGGCTTTTCATAGCCAAACCTTTGGTAATGCTAGGCTTCGAACAGGGAACATGAATATAAGTGCCCAACAATCCCTATTTATAATCAGTCCTTTTTCTAATTCGGAAAAAGCAATGACCTACTTAAACTCATTTCAAGAAAAATTTACATCTCTGGGATTGGCAGAAGAAACAAAAACAAATGCATTCTTCATCTCCATAGAAAATTTCCAAGTATTAAATAAAACGAAAGACTTAGAAGAATACCTTCAATTCTTTAGTACTACCTATCGCTAATACATGTTTAAATCTAATCCTTTTACTCAGACCAATTGGGCTTCCAAACTAATCCACTACCTCTGGATCGCATTTTTAGGGGGATTGGTATTTTTCGTACTATTCGTTTGGATGGTGAGCATCAATTTCCTTGGCTTTTTTGGCGCACTTCCAGATTTTAAGGCACTAGAAAATCCAGATAGTGAGCTTGCCTCTGAAATGTATGCTGCAGATGGAGTGCTTTTAGGGACATTTGCTCGAGAAAATAGAAGTCCGGTAACTTACGATGAACTTTCTCCCAACTTAGTTCAAGCCTTAATTGCAACCGAGGACGAACGCTTCGAAGCCCATTCTGGTATTGACCTCCAAGCCATGCTTCGTGTTTTTGTCAAGTCTATTCTTTTGGGTCAAGATGCAGGTGGGGGCTCTACACTCAGCCAACAAACTGCAAAAAATCTATTCAAAACTAGAACCGATGCTGGTGCTGGATTCCTAAGTTCTATCCCTGGATTACGGATGCTCATCATCAAAACCAAAGAATGGATAGTGGCTACGCAGCTGGAACGGGCGTATACAAAAAATGAAATCCTGACACTCTACCTCAATACTTCTGAATTTGGCTCCAATGCTTTTGGAATAAAAACAGCAGCCAAAACTTTCTTTAACAAAACTCCGGCCGAATTAAGTATCCAGGAATCTGCAGTACTGGTCGGCTTATTTAAAGCCCCTACCTATTACAGTCCAGTATTCAACCCAGAAAATTCACTTCGACGAAGAAATACTGTCCTCTATCAAATGGTCAAAAACGAAGTACTGGAAGAAGCTGCTTACGATTCCATTTCAAAAATTCCAATTGCTTTAGACTACCGAGTCCAAAATCAAAATCAGGGACTTGCTACCTATTTCAGAGAGATTGTAAAAGCAGACCTAATTAAATGGACAAAAGAAAATCTTAAATCAGATGGATCCGCGTACGATTTATTTGGAGATGGGCTCAAAATCTACGTGACAATCGATAGCCGAATGCAGCGCTATGCAGAAGAGGCAATGCAAGAACATATGGCAAGCTTGCAACAGGCCTTTTACAAAGAAATGGGAAAAAGGGATCCTTGGATAGATGAAAACTGGCAAGTAATCCCGGGCTTTATCGAGACGGCTGTCAAACGAACCGAGCGGTACCGAATCTTGAAAGAACGCTTTGGAAATCAACCCGACTCCATTCAACTAATGCTCAATGAAAAGAAAAAAATGAAGGTGTTCTCCTGGAAAGGAGAACGAGATACCCTCATGAGCACGATGGATTCATTGGCGTATTACAAAAAATTCCTGCAAGCAGGATTCTTAAGCATGGATCCTCACACAGGACATATCAAAGCCTGGGTAGGTGGCATGGACCACAAATACTTCAAATTTGATCACGTAAAACAAGGAAAACGGCAACCAGGATCTACATTCAAACCTTTTGTGTATGCTGCAGCCATTGAAAATGGATATAGCCCCTGTTATTCAGTAGTGGATCAGCCTGTAGAGGTATATATTCCTGATCAACCTGCCTGGAGCCCTTCCAATGCAGACGGAAAATTTAGCTACGAAAAAATGACTATCCGTAAAGCCATGGCGCAGTCGGTAAATTCAGTCACTGCCTACATGATGAAGAAGCTAAGCCCAAAACTAGTGATTGAGACCGCACGAAGGCTAGGAATTACTAGTGAACTAGAGGAAGTCCCCTCATTAGCCTTAGGAGTTAATGATGTTTCCATTTACGAAATGGTTGGAGCATTTGGCACTTTTGTAAACAAAGGAGAACATACAACCCCGTATTACATTGACCGTATCGAAGATAAAAATGGGAATGTCCTCCAACAATTCACTCCAAAAAAACGCCCAGCCATGAGTGAGGAACATGCCTACCTCATGACCTACATGCTTCGTGGTGGTTTTGAAGAAGAGTCTGGCACTAGTCAAGGTGTTCCCTGGACCTTACGGGAAGGGAATGAACTAGGTGGGAAAACAGGCACCACCCAAAACGCATCCGATGGATGGTATATGGGAATCAGTAAAGACCTAGTTTCTGGAACTTGGGTTGGAGGAGATGACCGTGCTATCCACTTTAGAAGTTGGACCGCAGGCCAAGGGTCCCGTACTGCCCGTCCCATCTGGGTCAACTACATGGCCAAGGTATATGCAGACCCGAGCCTTGGCTACACCAAAGGCCCTTTCCCAAGGCCAGAAAGGCCCTTAAGCATAGAAATTGCCTGTGACAAATACGAACAAGAAAGTCAACAATTTGCTGATTTTGATTACGATGCCAAGAAAAATGACTTTTAACAAAAAAGCATTCTTCTAGAAAACAGCCTACTTGTTGGGCTGTTTTTTTTAATTTCACTCCATGCATTCCTCTTTCTTTCTCCCCGAAGACCACCTTTTACTTCCAGATCAACCTGGTGTGTACAAGTATTACAACGAAGCCCAGGAATTGATTTATGTAGGAAAAGCCAAAAGTTTGAAAAAAAGAGTAAGCAGCTATTTCAATAAGGCAAGCGGCATCAATCTCAAAACGCGAAGGATGGTCAAAGAAATAGCCAAAATTGAAATCACAATGGTCAACTCCGAATTGGATGCCTTACTATTGGAAAATAACCTAATCAAAAAATCACAGCCCAAATACAATATCCTACTTCGGGACGACAAAACTTATCCTTACTTACTCCTAACCAAAGAAAGCTTTCCGCGAATTTTCCCTACGCGCAAATACATTCCAAAAAGAGGAACCTACTTCGGTCCCTTTGCCAGTGTTAAAGCCATGAATAATGTGCTGGACTTGATACGCGAGATATTCACCATCCGGACCTGCAACCTTGATCTATCTTACCTTAAAATTAAGGAAGAGAAGTACAAAGTGTGCCTAGAATATCACATCGGAAATTGCCAAGGACCTTGCGTAGGCAAGCAAATTGAGTCGGACTATTTGGCAGATCTTGAACAAGCCAAACACATCTTAAAAGGCAACCTAAGCCCTGCTAAGACCTATTTTAAACACCGGATGGATATGCTTGCTTCTTCTCTCGCGTTTGAACAAGCGCACCAAGTAAAAAACAAGTTAGAACTCCTTGAAAAATACCAAGCAAGGTCCTTAATCACCAACCCAAGTATTGCAAATTTGGATGTTTGCACCCTGGTATCAGACGAAAAAACAGCTTATGTGAATTACATGCGCGTGAAGAATGGAGCGATGGTCACCTCAAAAAATGTAGAACTTAAAAAACGGTTGGATGAATCCGAGCAGGAGCTGTTAGTAACTGCATTGATTCGTTTGCAAGATCAATTTCAAAGTGATGCTGAAGAGATAATAGTCAATTTAGATCTGGATCCCATCGAAGGATTAAACGTAAGTGTTCCCAAAATTGGAGACAAGAAAAAATTGATTGAGCTATCCCTCAAAAATGCGCTCTACTACAAAAGAGAAAAGGCGTTGTTACAGGGGCTCAACCAAGATAAAAAAGATAGGGTTATTCGGCAGTTACAACAAGATTTGAGCCTCCAAGAAATACCGGATCACATCGAATGCTTTGATAACTCCAACATTCAAGGAACCAATCCAGTGGCCAGTATGGTCTGCTTTAAACATGGAAAACCTGCGGTGAAAGAATATAGGCACTACCACATCAAAACTGTAGAAGGGCCAAATGACTTTGCAAGCATGAAAGAAATCGTTGGACGCCGGTACAGGAGATTGATCGAAGAAGGGCTTTCATTACCTAAATTGGTAGTTATCGACGGGGGAAAGGGTCAACTATCCTCTGCAGTAGAGGCTTTGCAGGAATTGGGGGTTTATGGAAAGATGCCCATCATAGGTATCGCCAAGCGACTAGAAGAAATATACTTTCCGGGAGATCAATACCCTATTCACCTAGATAAAAAATCAGAGAGTCTACTGCTACTCCAACGAATACGGGATGAGGCTCACCGGTTTGCGATTACCTTCCATCGGCAGGTACGAAGTAAGAAAGCCTTGGGGACTCAATTGACGGAAATAGAAGGGATCGGGGCACAAACTGCTCAAAAATTACTGAAGGAATTCAAATCAGTCAGAAAATTACGCCAAGTACCAGTAGAGGAGATTGCAGCACTCATAGGCGCTGCCAAAGCAAAAATTCTACTAGAAGGGCTAGAAAAAAACAAAGCCCCGAATTAATTCGAGGCTTTGATTATTACCATTCCCAAACAGAATTTTCAAATTCCAGGAGATTATATTCGAAAGCAAGTGCATCCAAGTAGGCTTGCATTTTACGCCGGTCAGCAGGGGTATTTTTATCCACCAAATCAATCACAAGGGCCTCATCTTGATTGGTGTATCTCGTGACTACAGATCTGAACAACCGAGACTCAAACGCTTCATTATAGGTCAAGCTCTTAGAAATATTCTTGAAATTGATCCAGCGCGCATCTGGGTGATTGGAAAAGTAATTGATAAAGTCCTTGTATCGGATAAAACCAATGGTTTTTTGAAACCCAACCCCTGTTCCTGGATCTGCATTGGTTTCAGCAGGCATCACCAATTGAATGTATTTGATGTCAAACTTGAATTGAGAGTGCTGACGATCAAAAACAAAATCTTCTTTAAAATCTAAAAAAAACAGTTGCTTCACGAAGATGGAATCTTGAAAGTCTGTTTTCCAAAATGCAGAATCAAATTGTGCAATAGATAAAGGCTGTGAAAAACTTTCATCTCCAAAAACCTCCAAAGCATTTGACTTAACACCCTTATAGATTTGATTGATTATGCCATTCTCTTTGGTATCCCCTGATCCATAAAGCGGCATATTGTACTTCTCACGAAGATCAACTCTTCTCCATACAGAAATTTGATACATTTTGTCATCCTCTCGAATACGCTTGATAGAGTAAACAGTGTCCATTGCATACTGCCTCCCATTCACTCCAGAGGGATTTACTGAAGTAGCCACTTGCGCAGAGGCACTATATCCCAAAGAAAGGGTAATTAGGCAAACAAGTAAAATGTATCTAAAGATCACGTTCATAATAAATTAGTTTTGGCAAATCAGTAATCCTACTTCACCCGTACCGTGATTACTCCACGGAAATCCATTGGGATTTTTTCCCCTCTAAAATTAGTTCTAGTGATTTGGTTGATTCGAATAACGAGAATATCTCCAGCGGCTGCACTACCAAGCAAGCCACGAATTCCTGCTCCAATGGACACCGGCGCGCCTCTAGGAACATCATTTCGAACCAAGGTAATTTCTCCTCCAGTTACTGCAAAATTGGCATCCTTCGCCATGGTCCGGGCAAAATTGGGATCAGATTTTGCAACAATTTTAACTCCACTCAATACATTCGTAGTTTGGGCCTGGCTTATATCCAATTCGGAACCATTGGCCGCTTGAACACTAATTGTGGGATTAGGGACTGGCTTGATGTCAAAAGTTTCGTCACCAATTTTATTTCCACCACTGCTCACACCGATTGTCACTTTACCGCTAGCATTGGGAATGACTGTTACTTGACCCGCTTTTGCACCTTTGATTCGATCTCCATTTGTAACTGTGAATTCTGGGGCATAAGCATTCCCCAATGCAGGTACATCAATGTTCAACTCATTGGCACATCCTGCATACAACTGCTGCACCACCTCAGAGGTAATTTTAATCACAGGCTGTGCAACGAAGTATTCGTATTCGATAGGCAACACTTTGTCTTCTCCACCCACATTAGTGACAATTTGACCTTTTAACACCTTTTTTGCGGTCCCCTTATCGTCATAGGAAGATGCTGGAGTAGCTACAAATTCAATCTTACCAAAACCCTTCTCATCCACTGGAATAGACCGCCCATCCAAGGTCATGGTAGGGGAAGCAGAAGAAGAGGAAGAGGCAATAAACATGGTGCCTTCAAATTTAGTCCCTGCAGCAACTACATTAGAAATAGCAGAAATTTTTGCTTCCGTAATGTCAGCCTTGAAATAAAAGGAACCTATGGAATTTGCAATGGTAGTTAATGCCTCGTTTTCAATATTCAATACTTCATTTTGAAACTGTGACAAAATAGCTAAAGCAGCCCCTACAGGAGATTTCACAAAATTGAGATTAACAAAACTTTTGGACCTAGCCTCCATATCATTTGCAAAAAGGTCAATCTCCGAGGCATCCCGAGCGATTGGACGAAAGGTTAGGTTAGTAATCCCAAGAGTTTTTAATTGTCCTTCAACTGTTTTTGGAAAGTCATTCAATTTTTTCTTCAACTCCTCCCCCTTACCTTGATTGGCAAATAAATTGCCTGAAACTTCCGTATTCTTTAGGGAAGAATTTGAGAAATTACCGTCTTCTTTTTTGGCATTTGACTTTTCAATCAACTCCAATTTAAGCACTTCTATGTAATCAAAAACCTCCTTGGAAGCTGCTCTAATTTTTTTTGAAGCTGCCACCTTGGGAAGGTCTTTTTCGTTATTCCCCTGCTGGGAAATGGTGTATTCAATACTTTCGACCATGCCTCCATTTTTTAAGGCATAGTTCTTGGAAGTTCGCTCCATCCCATCGTTAAGAAGGACAAACTTTTGGAGAATCTGATTACTTACCTGGAGCGCCAATAAAGCGGTCAATACCAGATACATAATCCCGATCATCCGTTGTCTAGGTGTCTCTTTACCTCCTGCCATAGTTAGTTATTTTTCTGGTTTGAGTGGTAAATTACCCTTTGATTGCGGTTAACATGCCGCCATAAATTTTGCTGAGCGCGCTTACATTTTGGTTCAATTTGACCATTTCCTCTTTGAATGCCTGTGTCTCGGTTCCTACCTCAGTGAAGCTAGAAATTGCAATAGACATATTTTTGTAGAAATCTGCTCTTGTCTTTTTCTGGTCAGCAGTATCTTGAAGTTCCAACTCATAAACTGCATTTAAAGCAGACAGATTTTTAGTCACAGCTTGAATTTGCACTTGATAGGCCTGGGCATCCTGGGATGCAGAAGACATTGCCATTAAAGCAGTGGCTGTCTGTGCATAGGAATCATTCATACTAGCCAATGTTTTGGAAGCCGCTTGTACTTGTGCAGCATACTCAGTGGTAGCCACTGCTGCATCGGCAAGATTCCCCATCTTCTCAGCAGAAGTGGCCAAGTTTTGCATTCCCTTACCCAAACTTTCAATTAATTCAGGGCCAATGTTTGCTTGGGCAAGCATGTTATCCAACTGTGCCGCTATGGGATCGCCGGATGCAACCACCGTTTTCTTTTTTGCTGGTGAGGATGACTCCTCCTCATTTAGTTCTGGATATACCTTGCTCCAATCTACTTCCTTGTGAATGGGCTCAAATGCAGAGAGAAAAAAGATGAGTGCTTCGGTGGAGAGACCAATACCAATCATCCAGCTTGCTCCTGGCAAATCCAAGATTTTAAACATTGCGCCAAGAATTACAACGGATGCACCAATGCCAGTAATTTTCGGCATGATGTGCGTGAAAAATTTTTCTTTAAAATTTGCCATGAGACTAAAATTTCTGGTTGGGATAGTGGTAAAAAAAGAGGTTGATTAACGTTTCATTCGTTTGTTTAACTTCGCATCCATAGATGCAGATCGACCAATAAAGGTCATTACTGTTCGAAAACCAATGTGAGCTTGTGCGACATCTTGGTATTCATAGGTACGGGTGGAAGTCTCTAGATAATGGCCAATGTCTTTCCAACTTCCTCCACGAACTACTTTCTTGGGCTCATTCTCATCCAAGTACACCGGATCTAAGTCCCAAGTATCTGCCCTAGAAGTCGTTTTGTAGGCATCCATAACCCACTCAGCAACATTGCCCGACATGTTGTACAAGCCAAAGCCATTAGGAGCAAACACATCCACAGGAGCCGTGTAGGTAAATCCATCGTCAATATAATTGCCTCTCCCTGGCTTGAAATTAGCCATAAGACAACCTCTCTTATTTTTAAGGTAAGGACCTCCCCATGGATATTTTGCTATTTCTTTGCCCCCTTTTGCAGCATATTCCCATTCTGCCTCAGTAGGCAATCTGAAAGCAGGAAGGTCAAATTCAATATCGTCATTTGCTCGAAGGTGGTAACTTCTCCATTCACAATATTTCGCCGCCTGATCGTAGGATACTCCTACTACCGGATACGAATCAAATGCAGGGTGATCAAAATAAAACTCCATCAAGGGGTCTCCATAATGGTATGAAAAACTTTTTGTCCAGACTGTACTATCTGGCTTCAGGGTGTTGATGTCAAATGTCGGTTCTGCTTTTAAAGTAGTAGGGGTCCCAGATGCCAACTGACCAGATTTTACTGCTTCTAAGAATTGTCTGTACTTGTTATTGGACACTTCATACTTGTCCATAAAAAATTCAGAAATAGTTATTTGCTTGTTTAAGGTAGCCTGTGTAAAAGCAATGTCTTCATCAGATTGTCCCATCCAAAACGTGCCTGCCTTGATCGGGACCATGTCTACTGGAAGATTTTGCTTCCATCGAATTCTCTTTGCTACCCCAGTTACTTCCCCTTTTCGATTCGCTTTGTCACTAGCCATCCCCTTTTTATTAAAGAGTCCACAACTTGGTAACATCGTTATAAGAATTAGTCCTAGGGTAAGCGATAAAAAAGAAACTTTTATTCTTGTATACATAAATGACTTTTTTAGGAAAGCATCAAATTTTTGGCCAAACTTCGCCAAACTAAAATAATGACTTCGAAAGTTAGCTTTTTTTAAGTCAATAAAACAAATAGTTTTAATCTAAGACGTTACAAATCCAACACATAAGGATATATTCTTGTTTACTTTTTTTTAGTTTAGAACCTGAATCTTGGGGTACGTTGGATGACTCGATTGACTGTTTGGACAGCTTTAGACCAATTGTATCTCAAAAGTACTTCATGAGAACTGGGAGCCTTCGCATTTTGACCGCCAACTACCAAATCAAAGGCATAACCCAGCCTTAAACTGGAGTCCTTTAATAAGCTGTATCCCAAAATTAACGATACAGATTCCTCACCTCTATAAGCAATTCCAGCCTTTACTCGATTTTGGACTGTGGCTATAACGCTTACTTCGTATGATAAAGTATGCGATCCCAATGATTTAAATAAAATACTTGGTTCTAGGCGAAGCTGCCCGATAGGTCGAATCCGATAGCCCACCAACAAGTAGTTGTGTAGATCAAGGCGGTTGGCATAAGTCCCATCCCCAAAATCAAAAGAAGCCTGATTGAGGTGTCTACCACTTAGGCCCAAATAAAAATTGCCTCGGTCCACTAGCAATCCCGCACCCATATCCAAGGCCAGTTGAGTTTCCGTACCGGAGCTAGGAAGGTTTGGCTCTGGATTGACCACCTGAAGCTCTCCAAAATCCAATGTGCTGTTAGAAACTCCTACATACCCTCCAAAACTAAGTTGAGTTCGGCGTATTTTGAGTTGGTAGCTTCCTTGCAAATTAACCTCTTGATGGGTGTTTGCCCCCAATTTATCATTGACAATAGACAAGCCATAGCCGATATTTTTGGACTTAAATCTACCTTGTAGCGTTATTAATTGTGTTGTTGGAGCAACGCCAACTCCCGTTGTAGGGGCATATCCCTGCCATTGCGTACGGTGAAATGCTGTGAATTGAAAACCCTCTTGAATTCCTACAAACGCCGGATTGAAGTAGGCTGATGCATCCAAATATTGGGTAAATTGAGGAATCTGCTGCGCAAACAGCAAAGGTGATACTAGTAGCAGAAAAATAAAGACTGCTCCTCTCAAAAAAATAATCAGGTGCTTAAATATATTCATTCGATAGTGAAGTACTCAAATTTAAACTTGTCCTTGAATTTAAACTGAGAAACCACCAAAAATGATTCTTAGAATTACAGATTATTAGCTTTTTTAATAAATAATTCGAGCGCACCTGTCATACTTGGGGCATTTGGCAATGGAGCTTCGATGTCTAAAATCAACCCCATATCTCGAACTGCCTGCGCTGTTGTCGGTCCAAAGGCAGCAATTCGGGTTTCTCCTTGGACAAAATCTGGAAAATTTTGATTTAAGGATTTAATGCCAGATGGACTAAAAAAAGCCAGAATATCGTATTTAACATCTGCCAAATCGGAAAGATCTGCTGAAACAGTATGGTAAATGGTCGCCTCTGTGAGGGAAATCCCATGCTTTTCCATATACGTAGGTATGTCGTCCTTACGAATATCCGAGCAAGGAAAAAGATACTTTTCGTTTTTATGTTTTTTAAAATAATCAAATAAATCCTCTGCTGTTTTCGTCCCTACAAAAAGCTTGCGCTTCCGAATCACAATATACTTTTGAAGGTAGTGTGCCGTTTGGTCTGAAATACAGAAATACTTCATTTCTGCCGGCAATTCAATTTTGAAATCCTTACAAATCGCAAAAAAATGATCAATTGCATTGCGGCTAGTAAAAATCACCGCCGTATGCTTCAAAATATCAATCTTTTGCTTTCTAAACTCTTTTGGTGGGACTGGCTCCACCTTGATAAATTGCCTGAAATCAATTTTCAACTTGTACTTTTCTGCAAGCAGCAAGTAGGGAGAATTGACCTCTGTTGGCTTAGGTTGTGAAACCAGTATGCTTCTTACGGGGGTATAGCGGTCTTTTGGAGCTGCACTCATGCCAGGAGTTCCTTTTTACGTTCAACACATTATTGCGTTAATACCATTAACCATTTGGACAAAACCAAAAAAGGTACTAATTCAACGATACAAAGGTAAGTAAATAAATGATATTTCTTAAAATTCAAGCGACTCACCATTATCAAGAAAAGCCCAAAAATCCCAAGTAAATAAACCCAAAAAAGTAGGCGCATCCCCATTGGGAATACAATGCTCAACTGCCTAAAATCATTAATCACCAAAAATGTAGTCACAAAAATTACTAAAGCAAATCCGATTGAAATTAAGCGTAGTAGGTAAAAAAAATGGGCAAATTCAACTTTCCCTAAGTCAAAAAGAAAGCTAAATAATCGAATAACGTTGAATTTAAGGATTGTAAGTAAAAGAATTCCGAGCGCACATAATCCCCAAAAACCCAACAAGGATAAAGCGGTCGCCCCAATCCATCCTTGAATCCATTCCATTCTATACACTACTAGAGCAGCAATCAAACTTTGAGCTAGCAGCATAGACACAATTAATAAAAAGAATAATATGTCAATGGAAAAAACTTTTTGAAGCCCACCACTTTCAGAAAAATCCTCTGATTTAATGACCGATAAAGGCTGAAGTAAGTCCCCTAATAAATATGGGTAAACCCTTCTATAAACAGCAACTAAGGATAAAGTCAAAAACAAGGATAGGGCAAAAAAGTCCTTTAATGGCTGCATTTGGAACCTTTTTGCTTCACTCAACTGAATATATTTGGAGGCACCATCTGCTTCTTGGAAATCTTTTTCCGAAATTTTAGTGATCCTCAAATTCAAATCTCTAAGATTTATTTGATCATTCACTACAGTCAGCAAAAGGGTATCCATTCCAAACGCTTCTTTAAAATAAGCAGCTGGGAGCTGAAAGGAAGTATCGCTTAAAATTAACTGCCACAACTTCCCATCAATAAATACAGTGGAATTGCCAGGAATTTCAAACTGAAAATAAGAGGTTGGAAATGAATGTACTGCTAACTTTACTTCTTTCTGAGAAATAGAAGCTCCAAGGGTTTGATTCGTTAAAGTTTGCCAATTCTGGTCATAAGTTTCCACCACTTGCCCTGTTACCAGTGAAGGCAATAAAAAAAGAAAGAATATGAATAAAAATTGTCGCATTAAACCAAGTGTACGTGTCGAAATACCCGATTTTTCCTCCTTTTAAAGTTCTCCCACCAAAATCCCTCTCCTAAAACCTAGAATTTCACTTTACAAAACTCAGCATTCCAAAGTCAGACTCCAAATGAATTGTCCTAGAACTAAAAAATTTGTTTGCATCCTTAGGAGAATCAATGTGCTTTGTCCCTAACCGAAAGAACATCTCCTATATTTACCTTTTAAAAAAACGCTATGGCAGGCCTTTACATTCATATTCCTTTTTGTAAACAAGCTTGCCATTACTGTGACTTTCATTTCTCAACCCAGCTTCAATCCATGACACCGGTGCTGGTTGGAATTGGACATGAACTAGAACTTCGAAAAGATTACCTAAAAGGAGAGCCCATTGACACAGTATATTTTGGAGGAGGATCTCCTTCTTTGATTCCTGTGCACGAACTTGAAAAAATTCTTTATCAGATTGAGTGCTTGTTTCCAGGGAAAAAAAGAGAAATTACCCTAGAAGCTAATCCGGACGATCTCACCCATCATTCCCTAGGAGCCTGGAGAGGAATGGGTATAGACCGACTAAGTTTGGGGATTCAAAGTTTTCAGGATGAAATTTTGAAAGCCTACAACAGGGCCCACTCCGCCAAACAAGCCAAACAAGCCATTCAACTTGCCCGAGATACAGGATTCGAGAAATTCTCTATTGACTTAATTTATGGCTATCCCCATGTGGACCATAGCCTTTGGCAAAAAGATCTCAAAGAAGCATTGACCTTAGATCCAGGCCACCTTTCCGCCTATGCACTGACCATAGAGCCCAAAACAGCCTTTGGAAACTGGGTGAAAAAAGGAAAATTTTCTCCCGCTAATGAAGAATTTGTTGCCTCACAATTTGAATGGCTCCAAGAAGAATGTGAAAAATCAGGGTACGATCAATACGAAATATCAAATTTTTGTCAACCGCACCAAGAGGCTCTCCACAATAGCAATTACTGGAAACGAATTCCGTACCTTGGCATTGGCCCGAGCGCTCATTCCTTTGATGGGACTTCCAGGGGCTTTAATCCACCCTCCAATCCAGGCTACCTCAAAAAACTTAACGAGGGGAAGCTCCCGTTTGTCCTAGAAAACATGGATAAAGAAGGCTTGGTCAACGAAGAAATACTGACCGGCCTACGTACCCGATGGGGCCTAAATACCGAAAGTTTGAATACGCGGCACCAAATTGACCTGCTCCAACTTAAACAAGCACCCCTTGAAAAATTAACCAACTTGGAGATGATTTACACTCGTGCCAAAACTATTTATTTAACTAAAAAGGGGCAGCTTCTTGCGGATAGTATTGCCTCCGAACTTTTTATAGACTCCAATGACACCCAATAGAAAAAAAGAAGCTACCCCATTGGCAGATGCCTTTAAAGATTTGTTGAAAACTTATCGACTAGAAGATACTTACCAAGAAAAAGTGCTCCTCGCATCCTGGGGGGAATTAGTAGGCAAAACCATAGCCGACCGAACAACCAACTTGTATATCAAAGACAAAAAACTATTTGTCAAAATCAGTTCTGGCCCTGTTAAAAAAGAACTGCAACTCAATAAATCTAAGGTGATGCACTTGATTGAATCCCAACTAGGAACAGGGATTATTCAAGAAGTGATTTTTTTGTAAGATTTAACAATCCCCAATCATTTCAGAATACTGGCGATAGCAGTGCATTGATTGACATTCCCTATTTTTGAGGGGCAACCCCATGATCAAAACTAACGCAATCCCATTAGGCAAAATCAGTCTTTTACTAGCCATTCTTTTTTGGCTCGCCTTGTTATTGGTGGATTTGGTACGGATTTTTGGAGTAATTAATAACCTAGACTCGGGTATTTCTGAGGAAGTCACCTGGGGATTAGAAATCTTGTTCTTCTTTTTTACCTACTTTCTCTACCGCCATATTTTTTGGAAATCCAAACAAGTTGATTTTGTCACGCTCCTCTGGAGAGGTGCTTCTACCGGCTTATTTGCAGCAATAGCAGGCCTACTGACCGAATTGATTTTTTATGCCTTGGGTGATAGCAAAATCGGAAAGGACCCCTTCCTTCAAACGATTTTTTACCACCTCAACTTCGCTTGGAGTAGTGTTTTCCTTATTTCTACTGCACTTCTATGGAAACATTTGATCTTGTACCAAAAAACCAAAAAGGTGGTCAAACAATGGCAAGTCTTTGAATTGTCCATGCTCACTGCCCTATTCTTTATTTTTTTTAACCACAATAATTTCGATTACAGCTTTTTGTTTGGACTTGTAATCCTACTCGTGATTTCGATCCTTCTTTCTGCAAATTTAAAATGGATTCCTTACCTAAAATTTAAGGAAAAATGGAAAACCTTACTTTTCCTATTTTTTATTCTACTTAGTGCCACCTTATTATTCTATCGGATTTTGGCTTATGGGAATGAAGAGCGATTTCAAATCAATCTAACGGACAACCTATTCTTGATGGCCCTTTTCGGCTTCGTCATAGTCTACGGGTTATTTAGTTTTTTGGTGACCCTTTTCAACCTACCTACTTCTTCTGTTTTCGAACAAAAATTGACAGAAGCCCTCAATTTTCAAAAGTTGAGCCAATCCATCCAACCAGAAGAAAATGAGGAGCAAGTTCTTGATATTCTAGTGGACTCCTGTATCGGAGCTTCTTTTTCGGATGGGGCATGGATAGCTTTGAACCCAACGGAACAGTTAAAAATTCAAAACCCACTCCGGTCCATCGAACCATCCACATTGACAGAACTTACCGCCCTTCTTCCAGCAGAATTTCAAAACTGGAGCCTTACGCCAACCAATGAATTTCAACCGTATTCAGTGCGGCTTAAACACCCAAGATACAAATCTGCACTCCTCGTTCCCCTACTTGTCAATAAAACCCTTTTGGCACAAATTGTATTGGTAAAAGAAGTTAAAGAAGGCTTTAATAAAGAAATGGTCAATATCATTGGCACCTTTGCTCGCCAAGCTTGTATATCTGTTGAAAATCACCGACTCCTTAACCAAGCAATTTCGAGTGAACGGTACCAGGAGGAACTAAAAATTGCCCAGAGGGTACAAAAAGCTTTACTCCCCTTAAAACTTGACCATCCCAACTCTTTTGATATTTGTGCGTATTCGAATACCACGGATGAGGTTGGGGGAGATTACTACGATACGTACCAAGTTGATGAGCATAAATTTGTGTTCATTATTGGGGATGTATCCGGAAAAGGTACCTCTGCCGCATTTCACATGGCACAAATGAAGGGCGTTTTCCAAAGTTTGATTCAATTGGGACTTGGGCCTGGGGATTTCATGATAAAAGCCAACTCAGCTTTAAGCAAGTGCCTAGAAAGAAATCATTTTATCACTGCTTCGATATTTGAGCTTGACACCCATTCCCAGCAGTTTAGACATGCCCGCGCAGGACATATTCCTACTTTATGGTACAGTGCGCAAACCCAATCTGCTGAATATATTGTTGTGGATGGATTGGGATTGGGAATTGTTAGAAACCAAAATTATGAGAATCACGTACAGGAAATTGCTGGCAACTACCAACCAGGGGATTTCCTTATTCTTCTTACGGATGGAATACTGGAAAGCAGGAACGATGTAGGCGAGCAATTTGGATACACACGATTAAAAGAGTTAGTGGAATCATATCCCCAATTGCCCCCCGTAGAATTGCAACAAGCTATTATTGATTCATTGCACCAATTTGTTGGAGGAGATGGAATGATTGACGATGATTACTCACTTGTGGTCGTAAAGTTTAAGGAAAGGAAGTAAATTAGTATGAAATGCTACAGATAGAAAAAGTTAGGGAAGGAGATGTGTTGATTCTTCAATTAATTGGAGAGGTTGATGCAAGCAATTCTGTGCTATTGGATCAATCTATCCAAGAGTCCCTGCAGCCAGAAATTAAAGTGGTAGTAATTGATGGGAAAGAATTGAAATATATTTCTTCTGCAGGTTTAGGTGTCTTTATGTCCTACGTAGATGATTTCTCAGAGCGAGGTATTCATTTTTCGATTTTTGGTTTAATCCAACAGGTTGGAGAGGTATTTAAAATTTTAGGCTTAGACCGCGTCATTGCGATCGTACCAGATAAAACCACTGCTATTGCACTACGAAAATGAGTCCTAAGTTAATCCTATCCTGTAGTACCTCCGCGTTAGCAGATCTCCGAAGCTTTATACAGCTTAATTTGGAGGTTTTTGGCTTTTCGGAGCTGGACAAGCACCAAATTACACTCGCAGTGGAGGAGGTAGTTGCCAACCTAATCATCCACTCCCATGCCTGCAATCCAAACGAAATTATTCACTTAGAAATAAAGGACCTAGGCAAAAAAGTGGCAGTTGAAATAACCGATAAAGGAGATGGATTTAACCTATTGGAATATGAGGAACCCGAGCTTCGTCAAGTGATTGAAGAAAAACGAAAGGGTGGATTAGGGATTTTATTAGTAAAAAAAATCATGGATGAAATTCAATTTGAATCCAAAAACGGAGAAAACATGTGTAGGTTAATTAAAAAATTCCCTCCTAATTTTAAGTAAAAAACCTGCTAGATCAGCTATACCCTTAAAAACTTTATAACTTTGTGCCTTTCAACCTTATCCTGGACTTACTTTCGATGACTCACCGAGTACTTTCGACTATTTTTAGCGTAACTCTCCTCACTTTAATGAGTGTGTGTATCCCCGAAGCAAACGCACAAAGCAAAGGGGAAATACTGATGACAATAGGGGGAACCTCAATCGATAAAGAGGAATTTTTACATTTAATCACTAAAGGCAAAACCATTGATCCGTCAGCAGCAATTCTGAGTAAGGAGGAATTTGATGAGAATTTAGAGCAATTCATCACCTTTAAACTCAAAGTAAGAGAGGCTGAATCCTTGGGAATGCACCAATCTGAGGAATTTTACAAGGAATTTGAGTCCTTCAAGGAATCCCTTATTGCTCCATTTTTAATTAAGAATTCTGTGGAAGAAGGAGAGCTCCGCAAGGTTTATGGCCGGATGCAAGAAATTGTAAGGGCCAGTCATATCTTGTTCCAATTCCCTCCAAATGCAAGTTCAGAGGACAGTCTCTCCATTTTAAAAATGGCGCTAAAAGTAAAATCTGAACTCGAAAATGGGGGTGATTTTAGTGAATTAGCCTTGGCCTATTCAGACGACCCATCCGCTAAAGTAAACAAAGGGGACTTGGGTTATTTTACGAGTTTACAAATGGTGCAAGAGTTTGAAGAAGTGGCCTACACCCTGCCAATTGGAGAAATATCGGGTCCAGTTAGGACTGATTTCGGGTACCACATAATTCAAGTAAATGGGAGACAACCCAATCCCGGTGATGTTCAGGTTTCTCATATTTTAATACGATTCGATCCAGAAAATAGCAGTCAGGAAGAAAATGCACGGAGAAGAATTTCTGACTTGTACCAAGAAATACAAAAAGAATCCACGGTTTGGGAAGAATTAGTAACTACTTATTCTGAAGACCTAGCTACCAATAAATCAGGGGGGATCTTACCTTGGTTTGGAGTAGGGACAATGATTCCAGACTTTGAACTCGCTGCTTTTTCCTTGACAGAAATTGGGGAAATTTCTCCACCCATCAAAACTACTTATGGGTACCATATTTTAAGATTAGAAGGCAAGAGACCTTTGGAATCATTTGAAGCACTGGAGCAAGGCATAAAGTCTAAAATCTTTAGAAGTTCAAAATCTGGCATGATTCAATCACAAGTCATTGCCATGCAGAAGGCAAGGTATGGATTCAAAGAAAATGAAGTAGGCATTTCTAATCTATCCAAGGAAATCTCAGCTACGACAATCCCTAACTTTGGAAGTGCCCTACAAGAAAAAGGCTTGACCTCCACCTTCCTCTTTAGTATTGCCGATAGGTCTTTCTCTGCCGAAGAGTTATGGAAGTTTATGCAAACTGAAGAAATTACCCCTCGCGGCTCAGGAACATTCTTAGAACTCTGGCTGAATCGGTTTATCTCACAAACACTAGCGAAAGCAGAGGAATCAGATCTAGAAGCCAACAACAAAGCTTACCAACAACTTCTCAAAGAATACCGAGATGGAATTTTGTTATTTTCATTAACCAATCAGGAAGTTTGGCAAAAAGGCCTGATCGATAGCCTAGGTCAAAGGGCCTATTACGAACAGCATACTCCAAATTTTAAGTGGAAAACAAGAATTGAAGCTTATTTAGTCCAAGTAAATGATGCTTCAAAACTAGAAATTGCAAGAAAATACCTGCGAAATTCTGGGTTTGACCCCAGCACCTTTGCAGCGTTTGAAGCAGATTATCGCGCCAATTTTCCAAATGCTTTTGGAATAGAATCGGGCACATTTGAGTACGAAGAACATCCTATCCTTTCTGATATTGATCTTACCCAAACGTATCAAGAGCGGATAGTAAAGGGTGAAACATACCTTTTGGTACTCGGTAAAAAAATTCCTTCTGGAATCCGAAAATTTGAAGAAGCACGTGGCTTAGTAATCCGAGATTACCAAGCTGCCTTGGAAAAAGACTTGATTAAAAAATTGAAAACCAAATACCCTGTTCAAATCAATAATGGGGTAAAAGAAAAGGCCTTTGCAGCCTTGAATAATTAATTATCCGATTCGGAATTTCCGAAAAATTTAAACTTATGAAATTCTTAAACCGACTTCTTCCGAGCTTACTTGCATTTTGGATCTTGGGACAAGCTCAAGCACAAGAAACTACCACTGGTCAGGTGGTAGATAAAATAGTAGCAAAAGTAGACAACAACATTGTACTTGAATCTGAAGTCCAAAAGTCTTATTTGGAGGCACTTTCACAAGCCCAACAAGGGATAGAAGCACCTACCCGCTGTGCCGTTTTTGAAAGTTTATTAATCAATAAACTCATGGTTGCAAAAGCGGAAGTTGATTCTGTGATTGTTACAGATGCAGAAGTATTGTTGCAGTCCAATAACCGATTCAGCATGGTCATGCAGCAATTTGGTGGGGACGAAGCCATGCTAGCAGAAATGTATGGCAAGACCGCCGATCAATTGAAAGCTGAATTGGAGGATGTCATTCGCGAACAGCTTATCGTAGAGAAAATGCGAAAAACCATCACCGAAGGGATCACCGTTTCTCCTTCTGAAGTCCGCTCTTTTTATATCAGCATTCCCAAGGATTCCCTCCCATTGTTTACCTCAGAGGCAACAGTAGGACAAATCGTACGTAAACCTGAAACAAATCCCCAGGTTAGGCAACAAATATTGGCGCAGCTAGCCCAATTCAAAGAAGAAATAGCATCAGGTAAATTTACCTTTGCAGAGTTAGCCAAAAAATATTCCGAAGACCCCGGTTCTGCGGCTCAAGGTGGTGACTTAGGGTTTTTTAGAAGAGGTGAATTGGCTCCTGAATACGAGGCAACTGCTTTGGGCTTACGTCCAGGCGAATTATCAGACCCTATTGAAACAGAGTTTGGATTTCACCTGATCCAATTATTAGAAATCAAAGGATCTACCTTCAATACAAGGCATATTTTACGGATTCCAAACCCAACTGAAGCAGATATTCAAAAAGCAGAGCGCTATCTCGATAGCCTTAAAAAAGAAATTTTAGCCGGTAAAATTGAGTTTGCAAAGGCAGCAAAGGAGTATTCTCAAGATCGAACAACTTCAGATGCAGGTGGATTTTTTACCGATCCAGCTTCCAATTCAAACCGCTTGTCCCTTCGGACCTTAGAAGATCCAGTGCTCTACTTTACTATCGACACCATGAAGATTGGGGACATTACTCCTCCCATTCGATTTGAAGATCCTAGAGAAGGCACCAAAGTACGTATTCTTTTCTACCAAGCCAGGTACCCTGCCCACAAAGCCAACATGGAGGATGATTATGAAAAACTCAAGGCGGCCACCCTTCGGCGAAAAGAGGATGAGGTGCTAAGCAAATGGTTTATAACTGCCAAAGAAGATATTTTTATTGACATTGATCCTTCCTATGATCGATGCAATGCGCTCAAGGAAAAATAGAATATCTTTCCAAATTATCTACTTAATAGGCAAAATCGAAAAAAATAAGGTAGTAGACCTAAAGATATTAGGCTAGGGCTTGGGATCTTCCAAAGATTCTCCGCCCTGGGTTTGCTTCTCAAAAAGTGCTGCATACACTCCCTTTTGAGTCATTAAAGACTCGTGATTTCCCCTTTCCACAATTCTCCCTTCATCCAAGACTAGTATTTGATCGGCCAGCTTTGCAGAAGATACCCTATGGGAGATGATGATGGATGTTCTCTTTTCCATAATTCTTTTCAAGGAATTCAAAATTGCATTTTCAGTTTTGGTGTCCACCGCAGAAAGACAGTCATCCAAAATGAGAATTTTTGGCTCTTTAACTATTGCTCGAGCTATAGATACGCGTTGCTTTTGTCCACCAGACAGGGTGATTCCACGCTCTCCCAGCAAGGTGTCAAATCCCTTTGGGAAATCAAGGATGTTTTGAAAGACATCTGCATCCTTTGCGGCTTGGATAATTCGCTCCTGATTTGGTTGGTCTAAACCAAAGGCAATGTTGTTTGAAATGGTGTCTGAAAAAAGAAATACATCTTGAGGGACCACGCCTATTTGGCTACGTAAACAAGAAAGGGAATAGTCTTTAATTGGTCTCTGATCAATCAGAATTTGTCCAGAATCTGCATCATACATCCGCATTAACAGGTTGGCTAGAGTAGATTTGCCAGATCCAGTTGTACCTATTATCCCAAGGGTTTGACCTGCTTCAATGGAAAAAGAAAGGTCCTTCAAGGCCTGTATTCCCGAATCCGGATAGACAAATGACAAATGACTGATCTCCAGAGCACCTAGTAAAGGCACCTCTATATTTTTTTCTGTGGATAGCTCCGACTTTTGGTCCAAAAGTTCATTGATCCGCCGTTGGGATACCTCAGCACGTTGAACAATGCTTGTCACCCAGCCTAGAGAAGCTACGGGCCAAGTAAGCATGTTGACGTACAAAATAAATTCAGCGATTACTCCATACCCAATTTCTCCCTGAATAACTTTCATTCCACCGACATACACGGTGATGATGGTTGAGATTCCAACTAATGCCATAATCAAAGGAAAAAATAACGCATTGACACGGGTCAATTCGATGGATCGAAGCTTGTACTCTTGACTTGACTTCTCAAACTCTGTTGCTGAATCCTGTTCTCGAACAAACGCTTTAATAACTCGAATACCAGAAAAAGCTTCTTGTACAGCAGTACTCAATTGGGAAAGGCTTCGTTGGATTTTCTCAGAACGTATATTGATGAGATTATTGACATAATAAATACTCAAAGATAAGATCGGCAGTGGGAGCAATGCATAAAGAGTAAGCTCTAAGTTGACCGAAATCATGTATGAAATCACCAAAGGAAATAAGATCAATAAGTTGAGCCCATACATAATTGCTGGCCCAAGATACATACGGACCCGACTCACATCTTCAGCAATACGAGCCATCAAGTCTCCCGTACTATTTTTTCGGTAAAAGCTCAGGGAGAGTCCTTGAAAATGCTCATAAAGCTCATTTTTCATGTCATACTCGATTTTTCGAGACATGATGATGAGGGTTTGACGAATTAAAAAAAGAAAAAAGCCACGAAGCAAAGCCATAGCCAAAATCAAAATTCCAAATATGAAAACCGATTTTAAAAAATATTGACGGGCAAGATCCCCTAATCCACCTTTTGTTAAGGGGGCAAACAAGGAATAGCTTTCAACCACATAATCTATGGCTATTCGTACAAGTTGCGCCGGGATAATTACGAAAATATTGGAGATAACCGTAAAGAGTATTCCCAAAAACAATAATCCCTTGTATTTGATTAAGTATTTATTTATTCTCCAGAGGGCGTTCACGAAATAAATTATATTTTTTTATAAATCCTTCCACATATAATTTGGAAGAAGAAAATTTGTAAGCTGCTAAAAGTATTTAATTTTGTAATTACCTCTAAAGGTAACTCACCCAAATATAACACATTCTAAAAAGCTATTTAAGATGTTAGCGATTAAAACAACTGAAACCATTCAAAATGAATCGATTTTTGGACAGCTTACTACTCTTGAGCACGAGCAACTGCTCGTTTGTCAGGACAAAGACACAGGATTGAAAGCTTTAATTGGTGTTCACAATACAGTGCTTGGACCGGCTCTAGGAGGCACACGTCTATGGTCTTATGCTTCAGAAGAGGCCGCCATCCGAGATGTTTTGCGGCTTTCAAGAGGAATGACTTTTAAAAATGCCTTAGCAGGACTGAATTTTGGCGGAGGAAAGGCGGTCCTTATTGGCGATCCCAAACTAAAGACAGAAGCTTATTTAAGACGATTTGGAAGATTTATTGAAAGCTTGGGAGGCAGGTATGTGACCGCAGAAGATGTAAATATGAAAACTGCCGACATGGAATACATTGCCTTGGAAACTCGCCATGTAACTGGTCTTCCCAAAAACAAAGGGGGAGCTGGGGATCCCTCACCAGTGACCGCATTTGGGGTTTACATGGGGATGAAAGCAGCTGCAAAAAAAGCGTATGGATCTGATTCCTTAGCAGGAAAAAAAATTGGCGTGCAAGGGGTAGGACAAGTTGGAAAATACCTGATCAATTACTTGGTGAAAGAAGGAGCAAGTCTTTATATCACTGACATTGATCATGAAAAGCTCCAGGAAATAGCTGCAGGCACTGGGGCAACTGTCCTAGGCAATGAGGAGATTTATGATCACCAAATGGATATTTATTCCCCTTGTGCATTAGGAGGCACCTTAAATGATCATACCATTGAGCGATTGACCTGTCAGGTAATTGCCGGAGGTGCAAACAACCAATTGGAAGATGAAAATAAGCATGGAAAAATGTTACTAGAAAGGGGAATTACCTATGCTCCCGATTTCCTAATCAATGCAGGAGGGGTAATCAATGTAGGAGCTGAATATTATGGAGAGTATGAGGAGAAAACTGTCTTTGCACAAACCGAGAAAATTTACGATACCTGTTTGTCTATTTTGACTGCAGCTGAACACCAGCAAATCCCTGCACAGGAGGCAGCAATCCAAGCGGCAAAAGCAAGAATCGAAGCCATAGGTAGAATCAAGCTTGCCTATTGAAAGGAGAATTTTAGTTACAATAAACCACTGAACACTAATTCAGTGGTTTTTTTGTCACCTAATCCATGGGGAGAAGACCCGCCAAATTACTTATATTTGTCCCTCTTTAAATCCACTATGCTCAACAGAAGAATCCTCAGAGTCAAAGCATTTCAAAATTTGTATGCTTACGAACAATGCAAAGGATCTAACCTCAACTTAGCCAAAGACTTTATACGAGAGTCTTTTTTACCTGACCTCAATAGTATGGAGGTTCAAGATAAGACTGCACTCTCCCGTGAAGCAGAAGAGGCAATTGCCATTTTTGAGCAAAACGTGGAAAAACCCCAAAAATTAATCACTATAGATGCCTCTGAAAAGGTCAAGAAAATAGCTTTGGAAGCAGGCAAACAAGTCAAGGAAGCCAACGAAAAAGACCGCCTCTTCCTTTTAAAAAACATGGTGGTTTCGGCCGAAAGAATTCCCCAACTCTATCTTTTAGCTATTGAACTACTTCAAGCGTTCGCAAAACATGTCGAAAAGGAAGTTGCTAAAAAACAAAGGCTCGCTGGAGGTAATGTAATAATTGGCAATGAGTTAAATCTGGTCAATAACCAAGTTTTGAAGCGCTTGAGGGAATCCAAAGAATACCAGACTGCATTGACAAAAAACGGCGTTCACCTTGAAGATCTTGAGCTGGAAATAAAAGAATGGTTTAGAGAATACGTCAAACCCTCTGAAGCCTACCAACAATACTTAAGCCTTTCCCAGCCTCAGCTCGAACAAGACTTTGAAGTAGTCGATGAATTATTGAAAAAAATCATTTTCAAAAACGAGGTTATCCTAACTTTTTTTGCTGAAAAGGATCTGAACTGGACCGAAAATAAATCGGTTGTTCGAAGTTTAGCTGCCAAAGTACTCAAGAATGCTACACTAGGAGAGGAAAAACCCTGGGAGCCCTTGCCGGAAATTGCGATGAATTGGGAGGAAGACAAAGAATTTTTTGAAAATATTTTTAACTTCACCATCGAAAATGATGTTAACAGCAAAGTACTTATTGCTGAAAAAACCAAAAACTGGGACATTGAACGTTTGGCTTTTACGGATAAAGTCATCATATCAATGGCGCTTGCCGAAATGATTAATTTTCCAAGTATTCCCGTAAAAGTGACCATCAACGAGTACATTGACATATCCAAAACATACAGTACGCCAAAAAGTAAACAATTTGTGAATGGCTTGCTAGATGTTTTGGCAAAAGAATTAACCGAAAAGGGGCAAATCCGAAAAAGCGGAAGAGGTCTCTTGGACAATAAATAAGGCCACAATGGGAAAAACGACTAATACATTACTTGCATTTGCAGTGGGCGCAGGAGTCGGTGCTGCACTAGGCATCTTATTCGCGCCAGATACCGGCGCAAATACGCGAGATAAGCTTTCCTTTAAACTTTCCAAATACAAGAAAGAACTTGAAGATTTAATCAATGAGTTGGTTGAAGGGAAAGAATTGCACCTCAATGAGGCCAAATCAGAAGGGAAACGAGTAATCTCTGAAGCAAAAAATAAAGCAGAGGACCTATTAAACGATGTAAATAAACTTATAGACCAAATTAATCAAGATAAAAACTAATATGAAAATCAGACTATTTTGCGCGATTGCCCTATCGGTAATACTACTGGCCTCCTGTTCACAAGGAAATGACCAGGCTGAAAAAATCAAAGCCTTGGAAGAAAAAATCGCAGCCATGGAAGGTGCAAATACCCCTGTAGCAGCAGATTTGGCTCAAACAACAACCAGTGCAGATCCAAGTACCTTAGGTGAATTCCAATTTTCTGAAATGGAGTACGACTTTGGTACAATCAATGAAGGTCAAGTAATTGAACGCGTATTTAATTTTACCAACAACGGACAAGCTCCATTAGTGATTTCAAACATTACTGCTTCTTGCGGATGTACTAGCCCTGATTGGACCAAAGCACCTGTTCAACCTGGACAAACCGGCTTTGTGAAAGTAGTATTCAACTCTACAGCAAAATCGGGCGCACAATCCCCTACGGTTACAATCCAAGCCAACACTAACCCAACTGTTACTCGACTACGAATGACTGGAAGTGTCACTCCTAAATTGGGTGGAGGCGCTGCACCAGCTGGTCCTGTTAGAAAATAACTTATGAACTTATTTATTCTAGCTCAAGCTGCAGTAGGCAGTAGTGGTATTCTTGGACAAGTATTCCTTTTTGGATCAATCATCTTGATCATGTATTTCTTTATGATTCGTCCACAACAGAAAAAACAAAAGGAAACCAAGAAGTTTATCGAAGAAATTAAAAAAGGAGATGAAGTGGTAACCATAGGAGGCCTTCATGGAAAAGTATACAGTGTGGAAGGTGATACCGTGCTTTTGGAACTAGACAAAGGACTGAAGGTAAAAATTGAAAAGTCTGCCATCTCTTTAGACTTCTCTAAAAAACCAAGCTCAACGAAATAATCCCTTGCCTGATTTAAAAAAATCGCCTTGGAGAATCTCCAAAAGAAACCTCTCCAATATAAAAGTGGTAGTCCTATGTATTGTAGCGGCTACCACTTTTTGGGTTTTAAATGCGCTAAATAAAGATAACTACAGTACCATCGTCGACTACCCAATTCAATGGAAATTCGATGAAGAAAATTATGTCGCAGTAAAGGCACTACCAAAAAATATCCAGATACAAATCACGGGAAATGGTTGGGACCTCCTACGTAAATATTTTAATATTAGCAGTACACCCTATTCTATTCAACTTGATTCTCCAGCAGAAAAAAAATTCTTATTGCCTTCAGACCTAAAACGGAGTTTAGGTGAATTCATTACACCTACCCTGCTTGAAAACGTCCTTGGAGATACGCTTTTTTACCAAATTGACAGGATTGTTACCAGGACCCTTAGGCCTGAGCTAGATACAACTAGCTATGCATTAGAAAAAAATAGTGTATTAAACGGTAAGGTTACCTTCAGCCCGGATAAAGTAGAACTGAAAGGACCTTCTTCCCTATTGGATGGGTACGAAGGAAAATTTCCGGTCAAATTAAATAGTCGCAAGATCAATTCGGATTATTCCTCCAAAGTACCACTTGCTGTGGAAGAAAAATTCACTTCCTTGATTCAGCTCACTCAACAAGAAATAGAAGTGAGTTTTGCTGTCATCACCTACTTGGAGGGAAACAAACGCCTCAAATTAAAAAAACAAAATTTCCCAACTTCGGTCAGCCTCCAAGACGAGGAATTGGTACCTGTACTCAGCTATCTGATTGAAGAGTCAAATTTGCCCGACCTAGAGGATTTGGAATTTGAGGCGATCTTAGATTATCGAAAAAGAAATCGAGCAGATAGCACCCTTCAATTAGTACTCCTACCCAATCCCTCATTTTTAAAGGAAGTCACCATCACTCCCCCTGTTGTAAAGTTGAAGTATGAGTAATTTAATTCCCCTACGTGTTGGTGTAACCGGCGGGATTGGATCGGGAAAATCCACTGTTTGTACCCTATTTTCACTGCTAG
>JAURGC010000150.1 GCA_030833985.1 Algoriphagus sp.
ACAAGCCAAAGATACGCCAGGAACCAAACGAGGAGCCTACATCGAATGTGGAGATGGCTTTTGGCACGAGCTGGGGAAAGGGGTTGTCAACAGCCATGCTTCCGTGGATGCAGTGGGCAAGATCAAGGCTGGCTTTGATCGTCTGCTCGAAGCCAACTAATTCATCGTTTTCTTGGCTCTAAATTCAACTTTGTGTAGCCGGGGGAAGTATCTAACCTCGCTAGGTAGATTCTCCGAGGCAGAAAAAAGAATGGATTGCTAATTCCCAATCTACTTCAGCCAATGTAGGGTTGGGACACCTATTCGATTAGCTAGTAATGCGCTTCAAATCTGCATGAATATCCCGAATCATCTCTCCTAAATCCTCTAGATTCAATGGTTTCTTTTTATCTCCTGGATTTGGGAAATCTGTACTAATAAAAGCTTTGGCCTCCCAAACTTCCAGTACCTCCTCAGCACGAATTTCGTAGGGCTTGTAGATTTCATTATCAGACACTAAAAAAAGTTTTCCGTTTTCTTCCAAGTAGTTAAAAACCCGTTTGTAGACCACCCCTTCAGTTTGGGTGACTAAGACGTAGGTTTTCCCACTCTTGATTTCCTTCAACTGATCCACGTAGGAACCAATCACAATCGTCCCCGATACCAATGGAAGCATGGAATCTCCCGCAAGTTCAAAAGCTCGATAGGTAGCTTGTCTGGATAGGTTGGGAAGGTGAAACTGTGGTAGGGTTTCCATGAACTCAGGATCAGCAAACCCATTGAGGTATCCTGCTGAGGCCTTCTGAGCCACCCAAGTAATATTTTCCCGATCCGAATCGTCAGTGGCAATGGTCAAGACCTGTAGATTGCGAGGCTGCATTGCCATTCTCCCTTTGGATTCAATGTCATGTGACAAGAACTCCTCTATCCCTACTCCCAACAAATTGCAAAGAATCTGCAAGGTTGAAAGTTTGGGCTCAGAGCGCCCATCCTCATACGCAGAGATCATGGTCCGCTGTACATCCAACTGTTCCGCCAATTCGGTTTGGGTTATGTTTTTCTGTTTTCGCAAAAAGCGAAGGTTAGTGGCTAAGTAACTCATGCTGAAAAGAGGTAAAAATGGTGATCGTCTTGACTGGGTGCAATGGATAAAAAGGGATTGGCGTGCAGGGAGGCTTCCATTCTGAGTGCCAAACGAAGCTTGATCTCTTCCAATATATCCCCTACTGGCTTGATTTCATTCAATAATAAATACCCGTATTGAGGATTTTCTTCGTCTTCAATAAAAAATTTAACCTGGCAATTACCTGAATTCAGAGCCTTGGTAGTAATGCGAATGGAAGCGGATTCGTTCATATGCGTCTCGTTTATAAGTGCTAATGTAGCAATGTTACTTTAATAAACATTTAAATGTTCTTAAAATAAACATATTTTGAGACAGTAATTGTCGGAAAATAGAAAAATTGACTTTATACGCAACCAAGAAGGGTGTAAAGAGGTGGGTGAATCCTTGCGGATAAGTGAACACAGACGACAAGACCACGGTCGACAGCTCACTTATTGTTTCTCAAATCTTATTTTTTTGGTTAGTGGTGAAAAAGCGGACAATCACGAAAAACAACTTCTAAAAATCTTGAAAAAGGAGGTATTGCTCGTTGAACAGAAAAATATACCGCTCAGACAATAACTTATATTCTTGAACCATTCCCCCCTTTTCTTTGTAGTACTTTGGGACCAGTTACAGGAATACCTTTCTGTAGGCTCTCCCTGACTACTTATGAAATACTTAATAATTACCATTACCCTATTTTTTTCTATTCATTGGGCACAGGCACAAACCTACAGTCTAAAAGGAATCCTCCTAGAATCTGGAAAATCCGAACCCATCCCTTATGCGAATATCCTTCTCCTTCGAGTCTCCGATTCTTCACAAGTGGCAGGAACCATATCGGAAGTAGACGGGCATTTTGAAATTTCCTCCATCAAAGGCGATTTATATCTATTTAAGGTTCAATACCTGGGCTACCAGACCCTTTTTCGGACCCTTGCTATTCAATCTGACCTCCAATTAGGCACAATCGCCTTAAAAGAAGAAGAACAGTCCCTTTCTGAAGTGATTGTTGCTGCAAGAAGAGCCACTGGCTCTCAAAAAAGTGACACTACCCTCTTTAATGCAGATGCCTTCCGTACGATGAAGGATGCAAGTGCACAGGTACTAATCGAGAAATTACCAGGGATCGTTTCTGAAGGAGGAGCCTTGCAAGCCCAGGGTGAAAACATTGCCCAAATTCTCGTCGATGGAAAACCTTTTTTTGGAACAGACGTCCAAGCAGCCTTGCAAAACCTACCCGCTGAAGTCATTCAGAGTATCGAAATTTTTGACCAGAAAAGTGAAAAATCCCAAGTCAGTGGGTTTGACGATGGAGAACGTTTGAAAACCATCAACATCATCACCAAGGCAAATCGACGAAAAGGACAATTTGGAAAAACCACTGCAGGTTATGGAACCGAGGATCGCTACCTTGCAGGTGCAAGCATCAATGCCTTCGATGAAGACCGGCGCATTACCTTTACAGGCCTTGCCAACAATGTAAACCAACTGTCCTACACCAGCGATGCCGCTACCCAATCGAGATCAGATGGCAGGCCCCAAGAAGGGATTGTCACTACCTCTATCCTTGGACTTAATTACAGTGATCAATGGGGTACCCAACTTAAGATCACAGGGAATTACGGATATACAAAAAATGAAAACGTAGGAATAGTCAACCGGGTACGAGATTTTGTAACCTCTGACCAATCGGATGTAACCTACACCGAACAATCCCAAGATATCCGAACCAACCACCGTCATGTCGCCAACATCCGATTGGAATACAACCCCAACGATAAAACTAGGGTCTTATATATTCCAAGATTTTCTGCAAATTTTGAAACAGAAAACTCCTCCTTTTTTGGGGAAACAAGCGACAAAAATTCTCCTATCAACCAAGTTGATAACCAACGAATAGGAAAATACGATGACTTTGATTTTTTTAACCGCTTCATTGTCAGCAGAAAATTCAATACTCCAGGCAGGTCCCTTACTTGGAGATCTATTCTTCACCGCGGTTGGAATCGTGACGAGTCTACCCGCCTAGCTACCTCCCTCTTTTTTCAAGATACCCAAACTCGAAGTGAAGTTTTAAACCAACAAACCCAGAGAGCACGCTTTGGAACTTTTTGGGAAACTGGACTCTCTTACACTGAAAAAATTGGAGACAAAGGACAACTTGAAATTGAGTATGAAATAGGAAATAGAGCCAATGATTCCGATCAACGTGTTTACAATGTAATTGAAGGGGATTTTGGCACCTTAGAAACCCTAGATACGCTACTTACAAACATTTATTATAGCGATTACCTGACCCAAGAAACCGAATTAGGCTACCAATACAGTGCGGGGAAATTAAAATTTCAAACCGAAATACAATACCAAACCGCCAAGCTTGACAATAGACAAGAATTCCCAAAATCTTTTTCTTTGGAACGAAATTTTTCAGCTTGGCTCCCTACTCTTCGCATGGAATACAAGTTTAACCCCAACACCAATCTCCAACTCGATTACGATACCCGAACTGCCGAACCATCCATTTGGCAGCTCCAACCGGTGATCAACAATACCAATCCCCTCCAGGTTCGTGTAGGAAATCCAGATTTGGATCAAACCTATCGGCAGGAAATGAGACTCCGATTCCGAAGCCAAAATCCAGATACCGACCACAGCTGGTTTGTCTATGCTAGTTCTGCCCTCACCAACCGATACATCAGCAATAGTACTTTGATCGCGAGCCAAACACTTGCTCTAGAAGAAGGTATCGTCCTAGAAAAAGGAGGCCAGCTTCTAAAACCAGTTAACTTGGATGGATTCTATGAATTGCGCTCTTGGGCCAATTATGGAATGCCGTTGGATTTCATTAAGTCCAAATTCAACATCAATGCAGGTGGAGGATTCACCCGTAGACCTGGTCAAATCAATGACCAACTAGGATTTACTAATTCCCAGCGCTTAAGTACAGGTGTGTCCATCGCTAGTAGCATTAGTGAAAATCTAGATTTCAACTTATCCGCGCGCTCTTCCTTCAATCGCTCTGAAAACACACTGAATACCAACCTAAACACTGATTTCTTCCAGCAACGCTTCCGAGTTAACTTCAATTGGATCATTTGGCAAGGGATCATCTACCGTCTTGACTTGAACCACCAGATTAACTCGGGTTTGAATGCTGGTTTTAATACCAACTTTTCACTGGTCAACATGAGTTTGGGTAAAAAAATATTTAAAAATCAGCGTGGAGAAGTTAGCCTCATGGTCTATGACCTATTGAATCAAAATGTCAATGTGCGGAGAAACATTTCCGAAACCTTTATCGAAGACATCCAGACAAACGTACTCCAACAGTATTTTATGCTTTCTTTTACTTACAATATCCGACGTTTTAGCAAGGGGATGGATGAGGAGAAATACAAGGAAATGTACCAAGATGAAGAACGGAATTAATCCTTCTGCTTTTCTTACTTCTTAAAATGCCCTTTCAGTTCTGCTAATTTATCTGCCATAGATCCTTCCGAGGCTGGGGCAGTAACTTTCACTTCCGGCCTAACTGGTTTTTTGACTGCTTGGGTACCAAAGGGATCTGCTTTTCGACTCAAGGCAATTCGCTTGCGGACAATATCCACTTCCAATACACTTACCTCTACTTGCTGTGCCACTTTCACTACCTCGTTGGCATCTTTGATAAATCGATCCGCCAAATGGCTGAGGTGAATCAATCCATCCTGATGCACCCCAATGTCTACAAAGGCGCCGAAGGCGGTGATGTTAGTGATGATGCCTGGTAGTTTCATCCCAATCTTCAGATCTGCCATGGAATTGACCCCTTCCTGAAATTCAAAAACCTCAAATCCAGCACGGGGATCGCGGCCAGGCTTGGCCAGCTCCTCCACAATATCTTGAAGCGTAGGGATGCCTACTGTCTCCGAAACATAGTTTTGCAGCACAATTTTGGTACGTAATTCCTCAGAACTCATCAAATCCTGAACAGTAGCCTTTAGGTCCTTTGCCATCTTTTCTACCAGCTCGTAGCGCTCGGGATGCACAGCAGATTGATCCAAGGGATGCTTTGCATCGCGGATTCGCAAAAAGCCCGCCGCCTGCTCGAATGCTTTATCCCCCAAACGAGGTACTTTTTTAAGTTGTGCCCGGCTCTTAAATGGCCCAAACTCTTGACGAAAAGATATGATATTTTGTGCCAATTGAGGCCCTAGGCCAGATACATAGGTAAGCAACTCTTTGGAAGCTGTATTGACCTCAACGCCTACCTTATTTACAGCCGAAATCACGGTATCATCTAAAGAATTCTTCAAGGCTTGCTGATCCACATCGTGCTGGTACTGCCCTACACCGATGGATTTAGGGTCAATTTTGACCAATTCGGCCAAGGGGTCCATCAATCTTCTACCGATGGATACCGCTCCACGCACAGTCAGATCCAAGTCCGGAAACTCGTTTCGAGCCACCTCAGAGGCCGAGTAAATCGACGCTCCCGATTCATTGACTAGCACAACCTGCACCGACTTGTTCAGTCCAAGACTTTTTACAAAGGCTTCTGTTTCACGTCCAGCAGT
>JAURGC010000099.1 GCA_030833985.1 Algoriphagus sp.
GGGATGGCTACAATTGCTGGTGGGGTTCTTGCAGGCTATGTGGCATTTTTGGGAGGGGATAGCTTGGAAGAGCAAAGTAAGTTTGCGGCCTATCTCCTTGGTGCTAGTATCATGAATGCTCCAGCTGCCATTGTTTTGTCGAAGATTTTTATTCCGGAGACAGAGAAAGAAATCAAGCAAGATAAACTCGAAGTAAATCAAGAATCTATGGGGGTCAATCTGATTGATGCAATGTCAATTGGAGCTGCAGAAGGATTGAAACTTGCTTTGAATGTAGGCGGGATGCTATTGGCATTTATTGCGGTGATTGCGGCAGTAAATTACGGATTGACGGGGATGATTGGGGAATATACTGGTCTCAATGCTTGGGTAGAAAATAGTACTGGAGGCCAATTTAAAGGATTCTCTTTGGAGTATATTTTTGGACAGGTATTCCGTGTGTTTGCCTGGGTAATTGGAGTGGAATGGGCGGATACATTACAGGTAGGTAGTCTTTTGGGCCAAAAAACAGTAATCAATGAGTTTGTGGCTTACCTAAGTCTTGCAGAAATGAAGGAAGCTGCTTCCATTAGTCCCAAGTCTGTGGTGATTGCTACCTACGCCTTATGTGGTTTTTCTAACTTTAGTTCGATCGCAATTCAATTGGGTGGTATTTCCATTATTGCTCCTAACCAGCAGGGCAACCTTAGTCGGCTAGGGATACGTGCATTGATTGCCGCTTCCTTGGCTTGCCTGATGACCGCGACTATTGCTGGAATGCTGGTTTAAAGTACTTGGTTCTAATTCCCGTATAACTTCTTTCCTACTTCCTCATACTTGTCACCGGCAGTCCAGGTAGGCTTTTGCGACCAATTGGCAATTTTTTGAGCAGATAGGATGTAAGACTTCCAATACAGATGCGCATAGTTTAAATCAAAGCTATCCACCTCATCGGCTGCTTTGTGGTAGTATTTGTTAATCTCATCGTCAAACGCAGTGAAGCCAAGGGTAAAGCTGGGAGCAGGAATTCCCTTTCTTGCAAAATTCACGTTATCGGAGCGGTCATACAATCCTTGCTCGGGAGAAGGATCGGCTTTGGCAGTTAATCCAAACTCTGCCACAGCCTCGTTAATCAAGAAATCAGCAGAGGTTCTTCCCAATCCAATCACGGTAATGATCGAAGTGTCATTATAACCCGCGTTATCGATATTTAGGTTGTAAACGATTTGATTCAAGGGAATCAATGGATTGTTTGCAAAATAGGCACTCCCTAGTAATCCTTTTTCTTCTGCAGTCCAAAGGGCTAGTAGAATGGATCTTTTAGGTGGGTTATTAGCAAAATACTGTGCTGCATTAAGGACAGCCACGGTACCCACTGCATTGTCTCGTGCACCGTTGTAGATTGAATCGCCTGAAGCATCAGGAGTACCTACCCCTACATGATCGTAATGAGCAGAAAGGAGAATGAATTCTTTTTTTAATTGAGAATCTGTTCCTTCAATCCAGGCCAACACATTCTTCCCTTCGATTTTACGGTTTACTTTTCCTTCTATTGCAAGGGTAGCATTGCCTAAGTTGGTACCGGTTAACTGGTTTTTCCCATCTTCTACCCACAGGTAGGGAAGGTTACTGGACACACCTTGATCTATTCCCATTTGAGGTCTATTCAGAAATCCAGATACCAATTGCCAAGGTACAGAAGGGACATTGAAACGTTCAATCAGAGCGACTGCTCCTGCTTCATTTGCGCGAACGGACTTTGCTCTGCCCTCCGAAAATAATTGATTCGGACTAAATTTATTTGGTGCGCCTACATGGGTGATTGCAACTTTTCCTTTGAGATCTTTTCCTGCAAATTCTTCTGTTGATCCAAAGCCGACATCTACCACCTCGTAGTTGCCAGAGAACGAGTGACCATCCAATACCAAGAGATTTTGGCCTTGGGTAAAAGAAAAGCTTCCTAATTGAACAGAACCTTTTGTAGGAGGAGACGACAAATTGAAGGGAATATCTTGGTAATAACCATTACCTCCTGGAACTGGTTTCGCACCTGCTTTTTCAAGTTCTTGCGCGATGAAGGTGTAAGCCAATTTCATTTCTGGGCGAATCGGATCTCGTCCCATCAGCTCATCTGAGGCCAAATAGGTGAATTGAGAAATTGCCTTTTCGGAAGAAAACCTTTTTTCAATATCCTGCTTTTGAGCGAGGAGGGGAGAGCTGCCAAAAAGTACAGCAGATAAAATCATTAGGTGTTTTTTCATAGCGGGGAAAAGTATTGGGTACTAAAGTAAATTAAATTTTGAATTCAATCAGTTGCTTTATCTCAATTCATTCAGGTTCCAATTCAAAAGGTTGGCAGTACTAAAGAAATGTGCAGGAGGTGGACAAACTAATTGAATGGGATCAGTGGAGTAGGGGGGAGTAAAAGCAAGTTTCCAGGAATGTAAAAGTAGATTTTGTAAGCCAAAATGAGCTTCAAAATAGGTGTTTTGCTTGTTGTCCCCGTGCTTTCGATCCCCCAGAATGTAATGCCGAATATGGGCCATGTGCCTTCGGATTTGGTGGGTCCTGCCAGTAAGCAATTCTATTTCCAGTAAACTGTAACGACTGGTTGGGTATCGGCCCGTGCTGTCAAAGAGTTGTTCGGATTCACGCAAAATGCGGTATTTACTTTGTGCTTCTTGGAGTTTGCCGGAGCGTTCGCTGGTGAGAGGATGGTCAATCAGTCCTTCGCACAGTGCTGGAATCCCTCTGACGATGCAGAGGTACCTTTTTTCGATTGCTCTGTCCATAAATAAGGCCTTGAGGGAAGGAAGGACTTGTTCGTTTTTTGCAAACAACAAGCATCCACTTGTCGCACGATCTAGGCGATGAACCGGCGCTACCCAACTTCCCAATTGATCTCGGAGTTGAATTAAGGCGTTCTCTTCCTCTCCAAAAGCCAGGGCCGTTTTGTGTACCAACAAGCCTGCTGGTTTATTGATCACCACCAGCTCTTGGTCCTCAAATAGGATCTCAAGCATGAAAAGGGGAGTTGAGCACCTGTGAATGCATAGCTAGCTTAGTCAATGGTTCCGGAGCCAATGCATTCTTCCCCTTGGTACCAGGCGACAAATTGTCCTGCCGCAATTCCTTTTTGCGCTTTTTCAAAGATTACATAGAGCCCGTTTTCGCGTTGGATGAGGGTGGCTTTGGAAAGTGCCTGTCGGTAGCGAATTCGTGCGGAATAGATCGCATGTGCACCTACTTGAAGTTGTAGGTCTTTTCGAATCCAATGAATTTCTTCGGTTTTCACAAAAAGGCCATAGCGGTTGAGTCCAGGATGCTCCTCACCCAAACCGGTGTAAATCACATTTTGCTGCGTATCCGTAGCGATGACAAACAGGGGCTTGCCTGTACCACCCACTTGTAGGCCTTTGCGCTGCCCAACGGTAAAGTAATGCGCCCCTCGATGCTCGCCAATGACCTTTCCCTGGCTTGGGAGGTAGGTTAGGGGAATGCAAATTGCGTCTAGTTCTTCTTGGCTCCAGGCTTGAGGAGAATTTGACGCTGGCAGTTGATGGAGTTGGTAATCGGGAAAGTCTTCCGGGATTTGGATGATGTTTCCTTGCTTGGGCTTCAGCTGCTGCTGCAAGAAGTCAGGTAGGCGCACCTTACCAATAAAGCAGAGCCCTTGGGAATCTTTCTTTTCGGCTGTCACTAGGCCAGCTTGCTTGGCGATCTCGCGAACTTCAGATTTTTGGAGATGACCAATGGGAAATAGCGCTTTGGCTAATTGCTCCTGGGAAAGTTGGCAAAGAAAGTAGCTTTGGTCCTTGTTCGCATCCGCTCCGGCAAGAAGTTGGTGCACGGGATTGCCATCCACTTCAATCGTTCCTTTTTGGCAGTAGTGGCCAGTGGCTACATAATTTGCCTTTAATTTTAACGCGGCCTTGAGAAAGATGTCAAATTTGATTTCGCGGTTGCACAAGATGTCTGGATTGGGAGTTCGGCCTGCGCTGTACTCGGCAAACATGTAGTCCACAATCCGTTTTTGGTATTCCGCACTTAGATCAATGGCTTGGAAGGGGATATTCAGCGTTTCTGCTACCAACATGGCATCGGTAGAGTCCTCTAGCCAAGGGCATTCGTTAGAAATGGTGACCGATTCATCGTGCCAGTTTTTCATAAACATGCCGATGACTTCGTAGCCTTGGTCTAATAAAAGTTTGGCAGCAACGCTGCTATCTACACCGCCCGATAAGCCGACGACAACTCGAGGTTTTGTTTTCATAAGGTAGTGGTTAATGGAGTAAAGGTCCATTAGGGGACACTAGAAGATTGACTCAAGGGAGCCGAACCGGTGCAAATGTACGGAATGCTTCTTTTATTTGAACAATTCAAAAATCCCTCTTGTTCCTAAATTGTTAATTCGTTTTTTATCATGTCTGTCAATTCCCTACAATCTCGAATTCTACGTGGCGATTTTTTGCCTGAATTGGACTTTCTCACTTCCAGGTCTGGAGGTGCTGGAGGGCAGCATGTGAATAAAGTAGAAACGAAAGTGCAGTTGAAGTTTGGCGTGCTTGCCTCACAAGTGCTGACCGAAGAGGAGAAATTGACTTTTGTTCAAAAAAATCCAACTAAGGTTGATCAATTTGGATTTTTACAGTTAACCTGTCAGGAAACCCGCTCACAATTGCAGAATAAAGAGTTAGTCACCCGAAAGTTTTATGACTTACTCCGTAGTACTTTCTTTCAAAGGAAGGTAAGAAAGGCTACTCGTCCTAAAAAAGGCGCTGTTGAAGAACGCTTGAAGGATAAAAAAGCAAAGGCTGAAATCAAACGAAATCGATCCAATTTTAAGCCAGGTTTTGACTGATTTTTTTTCAATTTCACTCGCTTCCTCGATTTAAAGTTTAAATTTGGCTGCTGGTCTAGTTATCTTCCTCATGAAATCAACCCTATTTTCCAATTTCCCCCGTATTTTGCTTGGGTTACTTATTGGAGCTTTCCTTTTTTTGGGAAGTTGTCAATCCAAAAATCCAATCGAGGGAATTGAATTGACCGATGAAATTTCAGTTGCTAGGCCTGTACTCACTTCTCTACGGTTTCAGCAAATAAATGGGGAAGAGTTTGGTTTTCAAACAGAAAATAAAAAATGGACGGTGCTTCATTTCTGGGCTACTTGGTGCAAACCATGTCTTGCAGAATTCCCAGAATTAAAGGCGGCACTTCCTCATCTTCAACAGGCTACTACTCAATTTATCTTTGCTACTGAAGAAGAATTAGGACAAATCCAAGCCTTTGAAAGCCGACATCAAACTGGATTGAACCTAAGCAGATTTGTAAATGGTTCGTTGGCAGATTTTGGAATTTATGCTTTACCTACTACAGTAGTCCTCGATGCGAATGGAAAAGAGATCTTTCGTCAGGTGGGATTATTGGATTGGAAAAATATTAAAAGTATAGAGGAACTAATTCAATTCAGGCCATGACGAAAATTTCAACTTCTTTTTTTCTTCTCCTATTCTGGGTTTGGTCTTGCAAACCAACCGACTCCAAATTGATTGAATTGGAAACCATTCCTTTTCCAAAATTGGAAAATTCGGCCTTGCCCAATTTGTTTGCTACCGATTCCAATCTTTATATTTCTTGGGTCACGATGGGGAGTGATACCAATTCAGAGTTGTATTATTCCAATTTGAATCTTGAAGGGAAATGGGGTAAGCCTCAATTGATTAATCAAGGATCGAATTGGTTTGTCAACTGGGCGGACTTTCCTGCGGTGGTTGAAAATCAGGGAGTTTTACTCAGTCATATCCTTCAAAAATCTTCCCCAGTAACTTTTTCTTACGATGTTAAGCTTCAAGTGCTACCCAAAGGTGCTAGCCAATGGAATTTGAATCTTCCCTTGCATCAGGATAGCACACTCACTGAACATGGATTTGTGTCAATGGTACCCTACACCTCTACTAGCTTTTTTACATCCTGGCTCGATGGTCGGGAAACAATGGGGGGAGGCCATGATCATCCTGTCCATGCAGGAGGGGCAATGAGTATCAGGGCCGCCGAAGTGGATTTGAAAGGTAAGGTTTTGTGGGAGGAACTTTTGGATGCAAAAACCTGTGATTGCTGTCAAACAACTAGCGCCATTACCAATTTAGGTCCCGTAGTAGTATACAGAAATCGATCCGATAGAGAGATTCGAGATATCGCTATTACACGGCTTTTGGACGGCAAATGGACCGAACCAGCTATTATCCACCCAGATGGATGGGAAATCAGCGGATGTCCAGTAAATGGGCCGAAAGTAGTAGCCCAAGGCTCTAATCTGCTTGTAGGCTGGTTTACCGCTCCAAAAGGAATCCAACAAGTCAAATTTGCCTTTTCTACCGATGCAGGAGCATCCTTTGGTAAACCTGTGGTCATAGAATCTACTGGGATAATCGGCCGCGTAGATGTGGCGTTACTAAGTGAAGACTGGGGAGTAGTTTCCTGGATGCAAACTAAAGGAGAGGAAACCTTCCTGTATGCGGCGGGTATGGACCAAGCAGGAGAAATGGGAGATGCCCTTCAGATCACACGGGTAGATCCAAGTAGAAAAAGTGGATTTCCACAACTTGAAGTTCTTGCAGGTCAAGTCTATTTTGCTTGGACAGAGATAGTAGGAGATAGTAAAAATGTCCGTACTGCTCGAATCCCTCAAGAGGCATTTTTGTTTTAAAAGATCTTTACTAAGATTGTAATTAACTGTCACCTGCATGTCCCAAACAGTATTCAAGAAGGCAGGGTATGGTCTTCAGTTGGTGCTGTCGTGGTTTCCTTTTCTTTGGTGATGTCAAAAAAAATCCAATGAAGAGAGGTAGGGTAAGAGTTTTAATTTTTATGCTACAGGGTTTGATTGCAAGAGTTGATTAGGTTTCGTTTGAATGCATTTACTTTGCTTAAGGAGTTGAGTTGAGTAAATTATTCTGATACGTTTGTTTAACTTCTCCACAGCCAAGCATAGATGCACCGAAATAGGGATTCTTAATTTCCTTGAATTCACTCAACCAATACCCCCCTTTGTTAGTAAAAGCCATAGGACAAAAATCTTGATATACTACCTGCTGGCTGAGTGGGAAGGTTTCCACAAGTTGAATGATGGTAGCAGACAAACTTGAAAAGTGAGTTCTAGCTTCGCTTAGATCCTTTGCACTTTTAATTTCGATAGTTGACTTGGATAGTTGAGCCATTATTTTCTCCCAATTGACCTTTTCCTTTTCAGTTCCAGGAGCTGAACTCACTTTTGCCAATGCTTGTGCTAAAATTTGGTTAGCTGTGGTTGGCATTTGATCTTTCACCAAGCTATTTTTTACCTGGAAGTATGCAGACACCACTGCAGCTATTTCTTGGTTTAATGCTGCTGAAATCTCCATTTGATGCGTTTTACTTCGGTTTAGGAGGCTTGGTTTACCCGAAAGCTGTGCAGTAGCATCTAGTGCAAAGGCCCCATAAGAGACGATTTCTTCTCCTGCTTTTAACCCTTCCAAGATTTGGTAATTTTCACCTAGGCGATTTCCAAGAGTCACTTCTCTCATCACAAATTCTGGTAGCGCCACATTTGGCACTTTTACGTACACAATTGAACGTTTGCCTGACCATAATACGGCGGTTCTGGGTACCATGACTTCAGCCGAATTTGTTTTCTTTCGAGTTTGAATGCGTGCAGTCACAAACATTTCTGGTTTTAGAGCATTACCAACATTGAGAATTTCAGCTCGTACCGATGCCACTCGGGTATTGGCATTGATGAGTGGATCCACGAAAGTAACTTTTGCGCCAAGTGTTTCACCAGGCTTACCGGCCACAGTAAACTGTATTTCATCCCCAAGTGTTACAAAAGGAAGATCAGACTCATACACATCAAGAATTAGCCAGAGTCTATTCAAGTTTGTGACGGTGAAAAGTACCGAACCTAAGGAAACATAATCACCCAAGGAAACATTTTTTTGAATTACGACGCCTGACTGATCGGCAAAAATATCCATATGCTCTTTTACTTGGCCACTGCGTTCTATTTCTGCAATTTGATTGGCACTCAATTTCCAAAAACTTAGTTTATCCTTGCTCGCTTGGTACAGTTGTGGGAAGGTTTCTTTTGTTTTTGCTGTTTCTAGCAATTCTTTCTGTGCGGTTAGCAGCTCTGGGGAGTACACCGTAGCAATTTTCTGTCCTATCTTCACTTCCTCCCCAGTGAAGTTGATAAACAATTTTTCAATTCGCCCAGGGAATTTTGCTGTTAAAGAAGCATTTTCACGTTCATCTGCTTGTAACTTACCTGATAGAAATAACTCCTTTTTGCCTTTTGAACTGCCGATTACTAGTGTTTGCACCTGTGCCAAGGCAAGAGCTTCAGGAGTCATTTGAAATACCTGTGGATTGCTGCTACCTTCTGATCCTTGTTCTCCTGGAATTAGGTCCATGCCACAGATAGGGCAATTTCCAGCTTCGGAAAGCCTTATTTGGGGGTGCATAGAGCAGGTCCAACTAGAAGGGAGTCCTTTTCCTTCCTCATGTGCGTGCGTATCTGTAGTTGCTGAAGTCATTGCTCTAAATCCCCATCCAAGAAGTATTCCTACAATTAAGGTGAGCGAAATCAAAGTTATTTTAGTCAAAAAGAAATTTTTCATAGCGAATTCTAATTAGAAGTTGATAGGGCTTGGGGAATGCAAAGCATCCAATTTTGCCAAACTTTGGTGCTGCTGGTAGAGAGCATTGAGTTTTTTGCCACGGTATTCCAGCAGTAGTTGCTGAGTTTGTAATACCTCCGCAAGGGCTAGATTTCCTCCAGCATAGGTCGTTTCCATAATTTGAAGTTGCTGCTCTACCAAAATAATTTGTGCTTCATATAGGTTAAGGAGTCGTTCACTTTCCTCCCAATCCCGAATGGCACTTGCCCATTGAAGGGTAAGTAGATTGCTTGTTTCCTCTTGCTGCATCGCTGCCCCATTTTTTAGGTAGTCTGCCTGCTTAATTTTCGATGAAATTTTTTTCCGGTAGATCGGAAGGCTTAGTGTCAACATGGGCATCACCA
>JAURGC010000061.1 GCA_030833985.1 Algoriphagus sp.
CAGAGCGGGCTATCCTTTGGATCAAAGACTACCAGCTCACACTCGATGTAATGGATGAGTGCTATTTGAAGGCAGTACAGGCATTTGCACTGCTCTCGGGAGGAAACAAATCTGGTGCACTGGTCCTCCAACCTGAACAGGTTTTTGACCAGGGATTTCAATTTGCAGCTGCTGCAAAAGAATTTTCAATAGTCGAATTTGGTCGGCAATTTTACTTAAAGAATGCCTCCAAAATATCCTGGGAAAGTCAACCTCAACCTTCCTTCAATAAGAATTTTGACCTGCTCGTAACCCACTTGGGGGACAATGAAAAGGCAGGATACCTCAATCTGATTACCGCAGAAAATGAAAAACAGATTGACCGTTTACAAGGGATTTTTCAAGAACTAGATCCCACTTTACAGATTCAAAGCATGCTACTTAGCCTCCGGGAAGGCTTTGTAGACAAGCAATCCAAAATTGCCTGCTACACTGACCACCAGCTATTTGAACGCTTTCACCGCTACAAGTCCAAGAGTAAATCCACCGCTTCCAAAGCACTTACCCTCAAAGAAATCAAGGCACTACATCCCGGAGACTATGTAGTTCACGTAGACTACGGAGTAGGCCGATTTGCAGGCTTAGAAAAAGTAGATGTCAGTGGAAAAATGCAAGAGGCTGTTCGGCTGATTTTTCGTGACGATGACCTCCTCTACATCAACATCCACTCCCTACACAAAATTTCTAAGTATTCTGGACAGGAAGGACAAGCTCCCTCCATGTCTAAATTGGGCTCCCCAGACTGGGAAAACAAAAAAGCACGTGTCAAAAAACAAGTAAAAGACATTGCCAAAGACCTGATTGCCTTGTATGCCAAACGCAGGTCTGCCCCAGGTTTTGCCTTTTCTCGAGATTCGGTACTGCAAGTAGAACTGGAATCTTCCTTTTTGTATGAAGACACCCCAGACCAAGCGGCTGCCACTGCCGATGTGAAGGCAGATATGGAAAAAAGCTACCCCATGGACCGACTTGTATGTGGAGATGTGGGATTTGGAAAAACAGAGGTAGCCATCCGGGCAGCCTTCAAAGCTGTCAACGACAGAAAGCAGGTAGCCATCCTGGTCCCCACTACGATTTTGGCTATGCAACACTTTCAAACGCTGCAGGAGCGCCTTGAAAATTTTCCTGTTAAGGTAGATTATCTGAATCGATTCCGATCGGCCAAAGACATCAAATCCATCAAAGAGCAGGTTGCTTCTGGGGAAATTGACATCCTGATTGGTACCCATAAAATCGTCGGTAAAGATGTCGCTTTCAAAGATCTAGGCTTGCTAATCATTGACGAGGAGCAAAAGTTTGGGGTTAAGGTAAAAGACCAACTCAAAAACCTTCGGGTCAACGTAGATGTCTTGACACTGACAGCCACACCGATTCCTCGAACACTCCATTTTTCACTAATGGGAGCACGCGACCTTTCAATTATTGCCACTCCTCCACCCAACAGGCAACCAGTGACAACAGAGGTACAAACTTTTGAAGAAGAAGTCATTCGCGATGCCGTATCTTATGAGCTAAGGCGAGGAGGGCAGGTGTTTTTTGTGCACAACCGCGTAGGAGAAATCGACAGCATTGCCAACCTCATCTTAAAATTAGTTCCTGACGCCCGCGTCATCGGAGCCCACGGTCAGATGGATGGGGATAAATTGGAAAAAATTATGGTGGACTTTATCCACCATCAATACGATGTTTTGGTGTCGACCAACATCATTGAATCGGGATTGGATATCCCAAATGCCAATACCATTTTAATCAACCGAGCGCATATGTTTGGCCTCTCTGACCTCCACCAAATGCGTGGACGAGTGGGACGTAGCAACAAAAAAGCCTTTTGCTTCTTACTGACTAGCCCCCTTTCTGGACTTACTGCCGAGGCTAGAAAACGACTTCAAACCCTAGAAGAATTTTCTGATCTGGGAGATGGCTTCAAAGTAGCCATGAAGGACTTAGACATTCGTGGTGCGGGAAACTTACTCGGTGCAGAGCAAAGTGGATTTATCACGGATCTCGGATTTGAAATGTACCACAAGATTTTAGATGAAGCTGTTCAGGAACTAAAAGAAACTGAATTTGCTGCCTTATTTGAGGAGGACTTAAAAGAAAAGGTGACGGTGTTGGTACAAGACTGTACCATAGAAACCGACCTAGAGCTGCTCATCCCTGAGGAGTATGTTAGCAATATCAGCGAGCGCTTGGGGCTTTATTCTAAATTGGATGGCCTGGAAAAAGAAGAAGAATTAATCCAGTTTGGGCAGATGCTTCAAGATCGTTTTGGCCCTCACCCACAGGCGGTACAGGACCTTATGGAAACAGTCCGGTTACGTTGGCAAGCGGAAGAATTGGGAATAGAAAAATTAGTTCTGAAGGGATCTCAAATGAAATGTTACCTCCTTCCTTCTAGCAAAGAAAGTTACTATACCTCTGCAATTTTTGGGAATGTGATGAAATTTGTGCAGCTCCATTCAAAAACTTGTAAAATAAAAGAACATAAAAATCGTTTAATTCTGAGTATTGATCAGGTGCTGAACATACAAAAGGCACAACATTTGCTTAAAGAAATAAGAAATTACACCTAAGGGAATTCTTTGCTGGTATAGTCTAAAATTTTATACGTCCCCTAAAAGCAAAATTGGAGAAGAAGTATCGGGAGTTAAAATAATAGTACTTTTGTAATTCACACCTAAATTAAAGGCATTCTCCTTAGGATTTTAAGGAGCATTACACAACAAAATTAAAGCGGCTTTGGTGCTATGCATCTTGCCCTTGTATATTAGCAAAAGAAATAGACCAAAAACACACCATCTATGCGTCTAACCAATACTTGGAGGAGCTGGGCCATTGCCTTTCTACTTGTGACAGTTACCCTTTTGTCCTCCTGCCAGAAAAATAGTAGTTACGGCAGAAGATCTGCGAGTGCTCCAGGAAAGCGTAGCGCCACCACCGGTGCTGATTTCTCCTTCGACGCAGACGATTCTACCCAGTTTTTTGTTGCAAAAAAGGCTGAACAAATCCCAGGTCCTAACTTAAGGCTAATCCAAGGTGGACGAGCTATTCTTGGTTCCCAAGAAGAGGACGTGATGGCATTTCGGGACAATTTAGAGCGTACCGTTTCCATATCTACCTTTTGGATGGATGAAACGGAAATGACCAACAACGACTACAAAGAGTTTTTATTCGATATGAAAAAGCGAGTAAGCGCTGATTCCGTCCAAAAATTGGAGCCTTCTGAGAAAGTTTGGAGAGGAGCCATGACTTTCAACGACTTATACGAATCTTACTACTTTAGATTCCCCGGATTTAATTTTTATCCTGTAGCAGGGGTATCCTGGTCTCAAGCCAATGCCTATGCCAAATGGAGAACAGAGTTTGTACAAAAACTGGAGATTGAACGACTAAAATTAGACTCTGCACTCACTAGGCCCCAGCTTATTGAACGAGGAGTAGTTATTGCCGAATTCAGACTTCCTACTGAATCCGAATGGGAATATGCAGCGAAAGCCATGATTGGTACCCAATACTTGGATGAAAATCAAGAATACGGACGAATCTACCCATGGGATGGCAGAGGAGTTCGAAATCCCTACGATGGTAGAGGGAAGAAAGCAAGCAAGCAAGGAGACTTTCTCGCCAATTTTAAGCGTGGAAGGGGTGATTATGCCGGTATTGCTGGTGATGAAACCAACGATGGAGAGATTCTACCTACCAATGTCTACGACCTTCCTCCAAATGATTTTGGCTTGTACAACATGGCTGGTAATATGAATGAGTGGGTATACGATGTATATCGTCCCTTGAGCTATCAGGATGCAGACGACCTCAATCCAATTCGAAAAGATGGAGTATACGACGAAAGCAGCACCTATGGTACTTCCCTTTTAAATGACTCCATCCGTGTATACAAAGGAGGATCTTGGAGAGATGTTGCCTATTGGCTTGCCCCTGGTGCCCGCCGTTTTATGCATCAAGACTCTTCCACCAATCACATTGGTTTCCGCTGTGCCATGGTTTCCATTGGTGCTAGAGGAAAGTAAACACTACTGGTGTAATTCTAAAAGGCTCAACTACCCGTTGGGCCTTTTTTTGTTCGAAAGAGTTACCTTTTTAAGTACTATGCAGGTTCCTTCTTTCGTGGACGTGCCCTTTGAGTAAACAAGGCAAGTAAGGAGATAAAAAAAGTAATTCTGAAATTTAGGGAGCCCAAATCAAAAAATTAGTTACTACAAATCTGCTCCCCACATCAAAACCAAGCACCGGACACCGAGAGCAATTCGGTACCAGCCAAAAGAAGTAAAGCCATGGGTGGATACATACGTCAAAAACAATTTCACTGCTCCCCAAGCTGAAGCAAAGGCAACCACAAAGCCAATTCCCAGCAGCATCAATTGCTCGCTCGTAAAAGCTAAGTCCACTTTCAAGAGGTCGTAACCTCCTGCCGCAAGCATGGTAGGTACGGCCAGTAAAAAGGAAAATTCGGTGGCCTGTTTTTTGTCCAAGCCATTAAATACCCCTCCAATAATCGTTGCAGCAGCCCTCGAAGTACCCGGCACCATGGATAAACACTGGCATAGTCCGATAAAAAAAGCATTTTTGTACGAAATCGCTTCTACCTCCATCACGGAGCTGCTTTGAGCAGTTACTTTTTTATCTATAAGAAGTAAAATCACCCCTCCCAAAATCAAGGAAACGGATACCACAATGGGATTGAACAGGTAGGCTTTGATGTAGTCATAGGCCAGCAAGCCGACTACTGCGGTGGGAAGAAATGCAGTAATCAACTTAAAATAAATGGTCAGGTTTCGAAAAAATCGCTTGATATACATCAAAGCAATCGCCAAAATGGCCCCCAATTGAATAAATACCTCAAAAGTCTTTACAAATTCCTCCTCGTGAATACCCATGGCAGTAGAAGCTAGAATCATGTGTCCTGTGGATGAAATGGGGAGAAATTCGGTAAGTCCTTCTACTACTGCGATCAGAATACTTTGAAAAAGAGTCATGCTTTCGATATTACAGCACAAAACTAATCATCACCAGGAAACCCCAATTAAATTTTATGTTTATTCCACACCTAACCCCTCGCAAAAAAGCATTAACCAAAATTAATTCGTCGAATCCCAGAGGCCAACTTTTGGTATTTTTTTTAGGATATTGGCCTAAGAATCTTGCATCAACGTCCAATTTTCCATCGCATAACTAAATTTAATGCCCAAAGATTTCTTCATGAAAAATGTATTTGACCCAGCAGTTACCACTGAATTGATCCATCGAATCGAAAAGCTTACACCACAAAGTACAGCGCTTTGGGGCAAAATGTCCGTAGACCAGATGCTAGCTCACTGCTGTGTCGCCTACGAAATGGCCTTTACAAAAGCCCATCCTAAGGCTAATCCGTTGATGCGCTTTCTATTGAAGACCTTCGTCAAGCCTGGGGTGGTTAACGAAGTTCCTTACAAAAGGAACTTACCCACAGCACCTGCTTTCCGAATAAAGAGCGAAAAGAACTTTGCCGAAGAGAAAGCAAGACTAAATTCCTTTCTAGAGCAAACTCTTGCAGCAGGCGAAGCAGCATTCGAAGGAAAGGCATCTCCTTCCTTTGGGCCTATGACCGCCAAGGAATGGAATAATTTACTTTACAAACACCTAGATCACCACCTCACCCAGTTCGGAGTCTAAATCACCAATCCATGGCCAAAAAAAACCTCTTTAAAAAACTAGACACCTGGAGAATCGGGTTTTCTATGGGTTTTGCCTGCTGCCTACTATCGTGTTGTAATCCAAACACTTCCCAGAAAATTCCTCCTCGTGAAGAAAAATCATTCGCACAAAAAACACCTCCTAGCAGCGCCCACCCTACTTCCTCCTGGGTAGGTACTTATGAAGGCGTCCTGCCATGCTCCTACTGCGAAGGCATAGAAATTTGGCTTACTTTGAAAGAAGGAGGAACGTTTGAACTAAATACCAACTACCTCGGGCTGAATGATGCACGCGAGGAACAATTTACTGGGAAAATCTCCTGGGGACCAAAAGATAGCACCCAACTCCGATTGTTGGGTAGGATCGGGGATATGTCAGGACACTACCTCCTCCAAGAAAATGGGCTCCTCCACCTCGATGTCGATGGCAAAAAAATAACTAACCCCCATGCCGCGCGCTACCTGTTGAAACGTGTCAAGTGAAGCGAACGACCTTTCCATTGGCCTTGGACGTCATTTCGTAAGGAATTGCCTCGGCAATGGCTTTGAATAGCAATTCCACCAGTTTTTGCTTCAGGAAACTCCGGTTCAAAATAAGGCTCACTTCCCGGGTAGGCGATGCTCCGACAAAAGGTCGAAGTCTGGATTTTTCCTCCTTGGAAAGTTCCCAAGTTGCCAACTCAGGCAGTAGTGTCAGCCCCTTGTAGCGGTTGACCATGTTACGGAGACCCTCCAAAGAGCCGCTCTCATAATGGAAGTTTTTGTGGCCAGACAAATTTTGATCGCAAAAGTTAAGTACCTGGTCGCGAAAACAATGTCCTTGTTGCAAGACCCAAAGCTCCTCCGTCTTGATTTGCTCAGGACGAATCTCTTGGTGACTGAGCAACTCGTGCCCAGTTGAAAAATAAGCGTAGAATTTCTCGTAAAATACGGGCTTCTCAAGGATCCCATGTAGCTCTAACGGGGTCACTACAATCCCCAAATCCAACTCGTCATTCTTTAGTTTGCGCACAATCTCCTCGGTGACCATTTCCTGCACTTCCAATTTGACAAGGGGGTAATTCTCCAAAAATTTCCGAATAAATAAATGCAACAAGTAAGGGGCTAGAGTGGGCAATATTCCCAATTTCAAGACCCCTGAAATATCGCCTTTTAGTTGGGAAACTACCTCAAAAATTCCCTTGCTTTCTGTCAACACTTTTTTCGCTTGGACGATTACCTGTACTCCCGACTCCGTAGGGATCACAGGCATCTTACTTCGGTCAAAAAGAATGACCCCAAGCTCCTTCTCTAATTTGCTCAATTGAGCGCTCAAAGTGGGTTGGGTCACAAAACAGGCTTCTGCTGCCTGACCAAAATGCCGATGTTTATCTACAGCAATCAAGTATTCCAACTGTTGAATAGTCATTTCGATTGATTTTTTCTATGGAAATCTCGCAAAAACTGGGAGAAATCACCTTGTCTGATACAAAAAAAATCAACACCACTCAAAAGGCCAATGGTTCCTCTTATCACAATCCCAAAAGAAATTGGGAAAAGAAAAATATTTTCTACTACCTTATAAGTACCATTTAATTCGATGACCCCTTAACCCAAAATTTCCTATGTCTGCTTCTTTTTCTCGAAGAAAATTCCTAGGCGCCAGCCTCTTAACCTCTGCAGGAATTAGTATACTCCCTGGCCTTTCCTTTGCTTCGGCAGCTCCAGCACCCCTTTTCCAAGTTGCTCACGAACGCGTTCGTCTTGGCTTTATTGGGGTAGGGCGACAAGCCATGGGCTTGCTCAATAATTTTATGCGTATCCCAGGCGTAGAGGTAGTCGCCGGGGCCGATGTGTATGCCATCAAGCGGGAGAGATTTGCGCTTCGCGTTCAAAAAAATCTCACGGAAGCAGGCAAGACTGTGACTGCACCCAAACTCTACGAGGACTACCGAGAACTACTTCAAGATCCCAATGTAGATGCAGTAGTCATCGCCTCGCCAGATCACTGGCATGCTTTGATGGCTATCCATGCCTGCAAAGCGAAGAAGGATATTTACCTAGAAAAACCTCTGACCTTTACCATAGAAGAAGGGCAATTGCTTGTCAAAGCCGTTCGTGAAAATGGTGTTGTACTAGCTGTAGGTTCTATGCAGCGCGCCGCAGTCAACTTTCAGACTGCCGCCATGCACGTACAGCGGGGACAGCTTGGCAAAATCTCCCAGGTGCTCGTTCACGTAGGAGACAATCCCCATCCCAAGCCCTACGATTTGTCGGCTCAACCTATTCCGGAAGGCCTCAACTGGGAAAAATGGCTTGGCCCTATCCCGAGCCTAGCATTTAATGACCTGCTTAATCCAAGTATTAGCCTCAATCCTGAGAAGAACGAAACTGCCTGGGGAGCTTGGCGCTGGTTTAAGGAAACTGGGGGTGGTTTGATGACAGACTGGGGCGCACATATGATTGATGTTGCCCAATGGGGTCTAAGCAAGGATAGAAATGGCCCAACCACCATCATCCCAGGATCTACCGACCAACCCCTAACCTACCGCTATGCGGATGGGGTGGAGATGATGATCACCAAGTTTGATGAGGGCCGACAAGGCGTAAAATTTATTGGAGAAAAAGGGTGGATTAAGGTTTCCCGTGGCAATTACGACACCTCAATTTCTGAATTGCAACTAGATAAAGCTCCAGAAAACTTCTCTTTTGGCGCCCACCATGTGGACTTCATTGACTGCATTCGCAAGCGAAAAGACCCCATCGTTCCGGTAGAAATAGGACACAGCACCTGCACAGCCTGTACCCTCGGCAATATTGCCCACGAGCTCGGCCGTCCCGTCACTTGGAATCCACAGACTCAATTGTCCACCGACGCTGCAGTCAATGCCAAGCTTCACTATGCCTATGAACGAGGCTATCAACTGAGCTAAATCACTCAGCTGTGAAGAAATTTTCTTCCTCCAAAAACCTTAAAGTCCCTTCTTAAGTTTGAAGAGTAGTTCCTAATTTTGGGCCCCAACAGCAACTCAAAAAATCAAACTATAAATCATACGAAACCATGGAAAAACTAATTGTAGACTACACCGCAGTAGCGGTAAACACTGGAGGCAGAAAAGGACACGTGCGCACCGAAGACGGGATGCTTGACTTCGACGTGGCTATGCCCAAAGAAATCGGAGGAGAGGGTGGAAAAACCAACCCGGAGCAGCTTTTTGCTGCGGGTTATGCGGCTTGCTTTGGCGGCGCCCTGGCAGCAGTAGCTGGCACCACTAGCTTGAAAGATTCAGAAATCAAAGTAAAAGCACACCTCGGCCACTACGGGCCTGGAAGCTTTGGAATTGGGGTAGATATTGAAGTAAAAATTCCAATGGCAACCTCACTTGAAGAAGCACAGAAACTTGTCGATGCGGCACATCAGGTATGCCCTTATTCCAAGGCTACCCGCGGTAATATTGAAGTAACTGTCACTGCAGTAGCATAATTATTTTCTTAGTTTACTCCCAAGGCAGGCTTGATAAAGGTCTGCCTTTTTTTGTGGCTTTCTTCCACTAGGAATTGCCACCCCCTTTCCACTCGTCACTTTTCTAGGCTTAGTAACTATTAGAATTGCTAAAACCACTTAACTTTCTTGTCGAATTTTATTTAACACATGAAAAAAATATTCTTTTCTGTTCTAGTGGCACTACTTTCTATAGGAAACGTACTGGCCCAACTCAAGACTCCAGAGCAGTTTCTCGGCTACAAACCAGGAGACCGCTTCACTCCTCACCACCGTATGGTCGACTATTTTGAGTATGTCGCTGCGCAAAATCCAAACATCAAACTCATCCAGTATGGGGAAACCAACGAGAAAAGACCCCTCATTCTTGCCATCCTAGCAAGCCCAGAGAATATGGCTCGACTCGAGCAAATCCGTACCGACAACCTCAAGCGAACTGGCATTCTATCCGGAACACCTAGTACCCAGGTTCCGATCAACTGGATGTCTTTCAACGTACATGGCAACGAGTCTGTAGGCATGGAAGCTGCCATTTCCACTTTCCATACTTTGGCCGATCCCAACAATGCCAAGGTACAAGCCTGGTTAAAAAATCAAGTGGTCATCCTCGATCCAGCTATCAACCCTGACGGTAGAGACCGTTATGCCAACTGGTACAACCAGAAAATGCATACCCAATTGCAACCCGACATGCAGTCCATGGAACACAACGAGCCTTGGCCCGGTGGACGTGCCAACCACTACCTCTTTGACCTCAATCGTGACTGGGCATGGCAAGTGCAGGTAGAGTCGCAACAGCGCCTTAAGATGTACCAACAATGGATGCCACAACTTCACTTGGACTTCCACGAGCAGGGCATCGACAATCCCTTTTACATGGCCCCAGCTGCAGAGCCCCTGCATGAGCAGTTGACCCCCTTCCAGCACGAGTTTCAAGATATTTTTGGAAAAAATACCGCAAAGTATTTCGACCAAATGGGCCGATTCTACTTTACAAAGGAGCGCTTTGATCTGCTGTATCCGTCCTATGGCGATACGTACCCTATGTACAATGGCGCCATTGGAATGACCATTGAGCAAGGTGGAGGAGGACGTGCAGGCATCGGTGGATACAATGCCATCGGAGATACGGTCACCTTAAGTAGCCGAATTGCCGGTCACTATACAGCTGCACTTTCTGCGGTGGAGATGACCAGCCAACATGCTGCTAGACTCCTTAATGAATTTGAGCGCTACTTCAAAACCAACGCTACTTCCCCGAAAGGCACTTACAAAAGTTTTGTAATTAAGGGCGAAAGTAATCCTGCCCAAATAGCCAAATTGCTAGAACTATTGGATAAAAACGGAATCCAGTACGGAAAAGGCACTGCCAAAACAGGCTTGAAAGGCTATGAATACCAAAGTGGAAAGCCCGGCGTCCTTTTCACAATGAGTGAAAAGGACATCGTGATTTCGGCCTACCAACCGAAATCTGTCTTGACCCAGGTATTGTTTGAGCCTAACCCGGCTCTAAATGATTCAATTACCTACGACATCACGAGTTGGGCTATGCCCTATGCGTATGGGTTAAAAGCCTATGCACTAGACACCCGATTGGATCCGAGCGGCACCTACGTGACCCCTGCGGCGGCATCAACAAAAATAGTAGGAACACCAATAGCCTACCTAGCTCCTTGGCAGGGTACGCGCGATGCGGCCTTCCTTGCGGCACTTTTAAACAAAAAAATCCGCGTGCGCTACGCAGAATATCCCTTCACTGTAGAAGGAAAATCCTACCCAGCCGGCACGATGATAATCACCAAAGGGGGTAATGAAGGGGTGACTAATTTTGACCAGACGGTACAAGAAGCTGCCGCAACCTTAGGCATTACTTTGAGTACAACCCAAACAGGTTATGTGGACCAAGGGAAGGACTTCGGTTCGCCTACCGTACGCGTCATTCAAGCGCCTAAAGTGGCTCTAGTAGGAGGCACAGGCACTTCCTCCCTCAATTTTGGAGAGGTTTGGCACTTTTTTGAAAAAGAGTTGAACTATCCACTTTCTACTCTAGATGCTGCATCGATGGGCAATGCGGATTTGAGCAGGTACCATGTGATCATTCTGCCATCGATATATGGCTCTGCCTTAGCTCCATCGGCACAAACCAAGTTGACCGACTGGATAAAGGCAGGTGGAAAGGCAATTGCCATCGATGGTTCGGTAAATTTATTTGCCAATAAAGAGGGATTCAAATTGAAGAGCTTTGATTCGGAGGAGGAGAAAAAAGCTGCTGAGAAAGCTGGCCAAGAGCTGGCCAGGAAGGAGCGCTTGGAACCTTACATTGAGGGTGAGCGCTTGGACATTTCTGGAGGTACTGCTGGAGCAATTTATGAAATCCAGATGGACGAAACCCATCCGCTAGGCTACGGTACCGGCGGAAAATTCTACACCCTTAAGAATAACTCCAATCGCTTTGCCTTCCTAAATGGAGGTGCCAATGCCGGAATTATTGCTTCCAATGATGCTTATAGAACAGGCTACATTGGTTACAAAATCAAATCTCGAATGGGTCAATCCCTCGTAATTGGTTCAGAGTCTTTAGGAAGAGGCGAAGTAGTTTATTTTGTGGATAACCCCATCTTCAGAGGCTTTTGGGAAAGTGGAAAACTCGTGCTTAGCAACGCCATCTTCTTGGTAGGGCAGTAGGTTTGTTGATCAAAAATGAAAATTAAATGTTTCAGCTATTTTCATTTTAACAATTGACTATAATCATCTCCCAAATTTTCTTGCTGCCCAAGTCAAGCCAAAACCCACCAAAAATATAGTCATGGTTCCAATGACTATAGTCATATTGGTATGGAGAGGATTCGATAAAGTTTGTGGCCATCCATTTTGAATAAGGATTGTGGATAAACTCATCCAACAGATCACTAAAACTCCAGAAAATACAGCAAAAATTGCTTGTGGATTTTTGGCTTTAGAAAGCAATCCCAAAAGAAAAAGGCCCAAAATTCCACCACTAAAAATCGAGGATAGTGCCCACCAGCCCTCTAAAGTATTGCTTATCCCATTAAATGCCAAGCCAACCAAGATACTGAGAAGGCCCATCACAAGTGAAGAAGTTCTCAGTACCCGGAGGGATAACTTTTCCGATGGATTGGGGTGGATGTATTTACTAAAATGATCGGAAAGGATCACCGTTGCAGAACTATTAATACTTGTGGAGACTGTACTCATTCCAGCAGCAAATATAGAGGCTATTAGCAGGCCCGTCATTCCAACTGGAAGTTGATTAACAATAAAATAGGGAAATACTTTATCTCCTACAATCCCCTCGGGAAGCAAATCTGGAAAAGAGGTATAGTAAGCAAATAATGCGGTCCCCATAAAAAAGAAAACAAAGGAAACCGGAACATAAAGTAGACTTCCTAACCAAGTAGCTTTTTTGGCTTCCCCTTCACTTTTGGCTGTCAAGTAACGCTGGACATAACTTTGGTCAATCCCAAAATTTTGAAGATTTATAAAAAGGCCATAAACCAAAATCATCCAAAAAGTCGAACTAGTAAACTCTAATTTAAAACTTCCCAAGCTAAATTTATCTGCATCCGCTGCAATCCTAAAAATGGTTACTGGGCCATCAGGAATTCCAAAAAGGATAACTCCTAGACAAGCCAAAGCTCCACAGATTAATACGATGCCTTGCACAGCATCCGCCCAAATAACTGCCTCTATTCCTCCCCACATCGCATATAGTATCACACTAAATCCGATCAAAATAATCATGCCAGGTATACTCCATCCCAAAAAAGCATTCATGGGCAACGCAATTAAATAAACAATTGCTCCCATACGCGCGAGTTGGGTCAATAGGTAACAACAAGAGGTATAGATACGTGCCCATGGGCCAAACCGCTTCTCAAGGTAGAAATAGGCAGATTCACATTGTAATTTTCGGTAAAGAGGAACAAAATAGTTTACTGCAACCCAAGCTGCCAAAGGAATGGAGAAGCTGAAAACTAATCCATTCCAATTAGTCAAATAAGCATTTCCAGGCAATGCCAAAAAACTGATACTACTCACATAGGTGGCGAAAATAGACATTCCAATCGTCCATGTAGGAAGCCTACCTCCTCCTGTCGTGAAATCTTGTGCTGTCCTATTTCTGAATGAAAACGAAATTCCAAACCCAACGATTGCCAACATATAAATTAGAAAAATAGCAAGGTCTAGAAGCTGCATTTTGAGAGAGGATATTTTGTACGTAAAGGAGCTAAGAAGACAAACTCTAAATTTAAGTGATGCGATTATCCGCAATCGGATCAGGTCTTTAAGATGAAATTGGAAAACTGAGGATCACCAACTACTAAACATTAATAGATTTTTGAACCCTATTTTTTTCAATTAAGAGATTGTTTAACTCTTTCTTTGACCTGTAATAATTTAGAAGAAAGTATTGATTTTTCCGATAATGAATGGGGAAAAAGCGGGAGAGCAAAGTTTTCTTCACAAAAGCCTTCCACAGACATCGCTGCCTTCAATCCTTTGAGGTAACTGGACTGATACGTTCCATGTTGGTACAGCTTATTACTCAAGAAAAGGATGGTTTCTTGAAATTTATTGACAGTATCGTATTCTTTTTTTTGAAAAGCTTCATACAGTGCTACATAGAGTTCAGGAAAAAGGTTAGCCCCCCCAGTTACACCTCCATCACCTCCAATTTTTAGCGTTTCTGCTAAAATCTCCTCGGGCCCAACAAAGATTTTAAATTCTGGCTGTTGCCTAAACGCTGCACAAAGAGCTTGAAAATTTTCTATTTTTCCAGAGCTGTCCTTAATCCCAATAATATTGGAGTGCTTGGAAAGTGTTACAGCTGTTTCCACCTCAATATTGATTTTGACATGCGAAGGCATATCGTATAGAAACAATGGTAATTCTACAAAGTCTGCTAATTTTTGATAGTAGTTGATTAATTCTTCCTGTCCAATATTCATATAAAATGGCGGGGCTGCAACTACCGCATTTGCTCCAAAACTGTGTGCAATGGCGGCTAAATCTAGGCTTTCTTTAAATGAACAGTCTGTCACCCCTACTAAAATCGGAACCCTTCCTTTCACCCGCTGACAAGTAATCCGAATCAAGTCTCTTTTCACGATTGAACTCAATCCCGCAAATTCCCCTGTAGTTCCTAGGATAAAAATACCATGAACACCCCCCTCAATCAAGTGCTCAATCAGTCTTTCAGTATGACTAATATCGAGAGAAAAATCGGC
>JAURGC010000037.1 GCA_030833985.1 Algoriphagus sp.
AGAAATTCAAACACCAAATGCAGTGCAAGCAGAGCCTTACCTCTTTTGGGGAATTGAGGGGAATATCTCAGATGCAGAAAAAATCCCATTCTCCCACTGCAAAGGGGTGGTGGTGACCGAATCGCTACTTCCTTATTCCCAACGAAAAATAAGTATTTTGAATGGACTGCATACCTACCTCGCAGCAATAGGAATGTTAAAAGGAATTCAAACTGTTCAAGAATATGTACAGGACTCCAGCAGATTGATAGAAATAAATCAATTACTCGAGCAAGAGATTTTCCCCTACCTAAATCAACCCTTAGAATCTCTTCAAGAATACGGGCTTGAGATTATTGAACGATTCAAAAATCCGTTCCTAGCGCATGCGCTTTTGTCTATTTCATTGCAATCAATTTCCAAATTTCGAACTCGCCTGCTCCCTATCTGCATTCACTACAGCGAGAAAAATGGGGAATTACCCCCAATAATATCCAAAGGATTAGTTGCCTTACTGCTTTGTCATTTACGCTTTTTTGATCAAATGAAGGACTCAGAAGAAACGAAAAAGTACTTTGAGGATCTTCGAAAAAGTACCGATTCTGAACTAAAAAAAATCATCGATGCAGGAAAAGAATTGTATGACTTAATAGATGAGTCTTCCTTGACTTCGGCATACGAGGAACTAATAAAAGAGCTACCTTCTTAATCAGCCTCAAATCCCAAACCAGCAGCAAACCTTGCTTTGGCATACGCAATGTAAAGTTTGGCGGATAAATCATTTAGCGTGAGGCGGGAATCAAAAGCAGCCACTTCTCGGGCATTCACCAAAAACAAACTACTTTCTCCTATTTGAAAACGTCGAGTTTCTCCAGTAAGTAATGCTTCTAGACTTCTCACATTTTCAGCTAGCGTACGCACTTGTTGATTCAATACCTTCCAAGAGTTAAGTTCAGTCTCTAACTTGGTTCTGAGCTGCTGCTCTTTCAAGTTTCTACCTGTTTGCTTGATCTCAATTTTGGCTTTGGTACTGCCCAAGTCTCCACGAGTTTTGCGTACTAATAAAGGCGTGTAGATAGAAACTCCCCATTTGTAATTATTTTCAAATAGGGGTGAAAGCTGAGCCTCAGCTATAGTTTCAGTTAGGAAGTTGTACTTTAGTTTGACCACTGGAAGTAATTCTTGCGTTTTTAGACGTTTTTCCACATTCAAACTTGCCAAATCAAAATCAGTGAGGAGCAACTCAGGATGTCTTCCTACTAAGGTCCTTAAGTCTTCCGCCTCCGGCGCTACGCTCAAAAATTGAGAAAGTGGTTGAGGAATTACGTCTGCATCTAAAAACATAGGGGAACCTGAATCATCCCATAGAAAGGTGTTGAGTACTTGCGTATTTTCAAAAAAAGTAAGCTCCGCAAGTTGCAATCTGTATTGGCGGTTGAGCAATTGTGACAAGGCCTCTACGGTATCAATTGCCGCTTGATCTCCAAGTTCATAGCTCCTCCTTACTCCTTCAAATCTGATTTCTGCAAGCCTGACCCCTTCTTCCAGCACCAATTTATTTTCATAGGCTGCAGCCCATTTCCAGTACGCACTTGTTGCCTCAAGATTCAATTCATTTCTAAAATTGAGGCGCTCGACCTCCGTGGCTTGCTCATAGAATTGTGCTTTTTGAAGGGTAGCACGTCTGTCGTCCAGGATCAACCCTTGACCAAGATTAACAGCAGCTCCGGCAGTAAGCAATCCATTACTAGGGACCGCACTTTCCGAATTGAGATATGCCCCGTTATTCTGTTCAAAAGTTCCATTCAACTCTACTCCCATCCAAGTAGGCACCACCACTCCTGCCTCACTTTTTTCAAAATAAGTAGCTTGATTAAATTCTTTTTTATCCAAATTACCAAAAAGCATAGGATCAAATCCCCCTCGAGCTTTGCGCACTTCCATTTGTCCAAGACGAAGGTTGAGGTCCGCTTGAATAGCAATGGGATGGAACTCTTCTACCCACAACATGTACTTTTCAAAGCTCAACTGCTGACTTTCTTGTGCCAATAGTGAACTTGAAAAAACTAGACCGAAAAGAAATAGTAATCCTTTTTTCATTTTTTGGAGGAAGCAGTTTTATCTTTTTCTTCTTGAGAATAATAATCTGCCGGGAATCCATTGAGTTGTCGCCAAAGCTCATACCAAACAGGCACATCATTGAATAAGGCAATTCCATCTGCACCAGAACCCATCCGTAGCAAATCAGGCCATCCCTCCTCTTCAGGATCTTCGGTAACAAGCACACGGTACTGGTTAGTGGGTCCTGCAAACTGATCTACCGCAACAACTACTCCGCCAAATGTTCCATTGGATAATTGTGGCCAGCCCGAGAAAACAATTGCTGGCCAACCATCAAAGATAAATCGAACTTTATTTCCAGGCTTAATCAAGGGTAAATCCACCGGTTGAACAAACATCTCTACAGCCAATTCGGCATTTGCTGGTACTATATTGACAATCTCTGCCCCTTCTTTAATCGTCTCACCAATACCCACTTGAATTGCTTTGGCAATAAATCCATTTTGGGGTGCTAGAATATAGCGGTAATCTGAGCGTTGGGCATAGTTGGAATATTGATTTTCAAGTTTGGCTACGGTAGCTTCCGCATCAAATTGAGAGGACATCGCAGTAAACATTTCTGACTTTGCTTTGGCAACCTTATCCTTAAATTCATTGTCAATAGCACCTAAGTCTATTTTTGCAGTTATAAATTCATTTTTACTACTTAGAAACTTATTCTCCGTACCTATTAGCTTGGCTTGAACTTCCTGAAATTTCAGTCTTCTACCTTCTAGGGATACCACAGAAATCAATCCTTCTTTGAAAAGTTGCTCTGCTCTTTCCAGTTGATATTTACCAATATCAAAGTTAACCTTCGCTTGCACTAGTTCCATACTATCTGACTGCACTTTCAGAGAGGCTATAGTCAAGGAGTTTTGTGCCTGCTGAAGCTTTAGGATATTGTTTTGCTCAAGGGCTTCAATTTGATTTTCCAATGCACCCACCTTATCTCCATACGATCGTGCCGCACGTGTTTTAACATCTACCTGCTGTTGCGTGCGTGGAAGAAGTAAGGAATCAAAATATTCGTCCTTTATTTCTGAAATTCTTAAAATAGTATCTCCAGCAGCTACATAATCTCCTTCTGCGACGTACCACTTTTCGATTCGACCCGCAATAATCGAATGAATGGTTTGGGGCCTTTGGTCAGGACGAAGCGCAGTGACAAATCCCTTTGAACGAATATTTTGGGTCCAGGGCAGGAATAAGAGGAGAAAAAATACGGCAATTACCCAACGAAGAATTTTTAACCTTCGTTTACTTTCTTTTTTTGGCAGCGTAATTTCCAAGCTTTTGGCACCGCTGAAAGATTCTAAATCTTTGATGGTGTTATTTGAAATATTCAACATAGCCTATTTATTATTGTAAGTAAGGTAATCGTCGTACTTTCCTTTGAAAATTAGTTTGCCTTGATCCATAAAAATAATTTCATCGGCAAGCTGCTGAATGGTTTGTTCGTTCGAAACTAGAAGCAAAGTCCAAGATCCATTCATCACATAATCCATCACCTTTGCCTTCACGCTTGGATCTACTTCATTGAAAATATCCTCCATGATAAGTGCTTTGGGAGACCCAACTAACCCTCTCGCAAGAAGAATCTGATGTGCGATGGTCTTCGATAGCCCTTTTCCTTCAGGTTGTAACTCAGTTTCTAAACCAAGTGGCAATTGGTAAACAAAATCTTTCAAGCCAACAAGCTCAATTATTTCTTCCAATTGTGATTTTACATAATCCCTTCCCATGCAGATATTTTCTAGTAAGGTTCCATGAAAAATTTGTTGAAGTGTTAAAAAATCCCCAACCATTCCTCTAAATTTTTCAAGATTAATGTATTCCAAAGACAAGTCATTGACACATACTTTTCCCTCATACTGCTCGTAAAGGCCAGAAAATAAAGCCATCATTGCACTTTTGCCACTACCACTTTTCCCTGTAACCACCACTTTTTGGCCAGGATTAATAGTAAGGGTCACATCCGATAGTATGGGAGATCTTGCATCTTTAGGTTGAAAAACCACATGTTCCATACTAAATTTTAACCCTTCATGAATAGGATCAACCACTTTTTCATGTGGCTCATGGTGTTCCAAATCGAGATCCATCAGCGTTCCCAGTTTGTCCACTGAAACCAAGGTATCGTAAACCGTCTCTAAGGAAAGGATCAATTTTTCTACTGCATTTACCACCAATACAATAATCACTTCAGCAGCTACAAATTGACCAATCGAAATTTGATCATTGATCAAAAGGAAACTACCAGCAAGTAGCAAACTGGTAACAATCAATACTTTAAATCCGACCATCACCTTGTATTGGAAGATCAGTACATTAAAATGTTGGGATCTAAATTCAATGTATTTCTGGATAAGTTTATCCGCTCTTAAAATGGGGAGAGAAGTATTTCCAATCAGCTTGAAAGAGTTTAATGTCCTACCAACTTCCTCCAACCAAAAAGCCGTTTTGTATTTGTAGGATGATTCTTTGATGGCTGTTTCCATTCCTTTAGGAGCACTGAAATAAAATATGACTCCTAAAATTCCAAATAGGCCTAATCCAAACAAAATAAAGGTAGGATGGTAGAAAGAGAGCAAAAGTAACCCAAAAACTACTTGAAGAAATGCTGCTGAAAAGTCTATTAAGATCTTGGAAAGCCCCTTTTGAAGGCTGACTGTATCGAAGAAACGATTGACCATTTCGGGAGCATATTTTCCGTGAAGAATTTCTGTCTTTATCCTCGGTAATCGATATGCAATGGAAAGTCCAGATTTGGAAAAGATTCGCTGCTGAAATTTTTCCATGATTTGTAATTGTGAGATTTGAAGGAAGCCTCCAAAAATCACCCCTGCGGCAACAATAATGACTAGGATTATCCAAGAAGTAGTAATTCTACCCCCCAAAATAAAATTGAGGATCGCTTGAATCCCCAATGGGAGGGATAAGGTGATTAAGCCATTTAGGACTGCATAGAAATAAATGGCATATACCTGATTTTTCTCTTCCTTAAGGATATTGAAAAATCGTTTCATGGGCGTTAAACCGAATTCGGGCTGCATCATTACTGAATAGCTTTGGTCACTAGTTGATAAAAGAATTGAAAGCGGTTGGAACTATCCGGTCCAGCATCCAACATTCCAGGCAAATGTTGAGAATTAAAATTTTGTAAAAGGCTAGATTCAAGAATGGTAAATACCAAGGTTCTTGGAAAACAGTAGCTTGGATTAATTTCTGAGATTATAGAAGCCACTCTATCTCCAAACTTATACACTTGGGAAAAGATACCGGATTCGTGTTCTAGATCTACTTCTTTAGTTAAAAACCCTTTAATTGATTCATTTATGACCAAATTTCGTAAAATTTTAGGGTCTAAATATTCATTTTCAGTATAAATAGGACCTTCTACAAGCAACCGAATAGCAAGTGTCAAGCGCTCATGAGGATTCGTTTGATTTGCTGTTCCAAATACCAGATTGTGCTCTAACCAAGCCCAATACCAAGCACTTAAGTACAAAAGCAACTTGTGTTTATTTTCAAAATAGCGATAAATGGCAGCTTCAGTACTCCCAATTTGAGTACCTAATTTTTTGAATGTGAAATGCTCCATTCCTAACTCTTGAATTAAGAGTGATCCTTCTTGAACTATCAAAATACCTAGTTCTGAGCTGAAAGGATCTTTAAGAAACAAGCTGCTATTGACCTCAACTCTAATCTTCTTGACTATTGAATCCATGGTTTTTTGTTGAATCTTAAGGTATAACGAAAGGAAAGAGGCAAAAGTTTGCTTATCAATCATTTTTGTTAGTAATAATAACAAAAAGTTTATAAATCTATTCTATTTTCAAATTATCATATAAGTTGGATTACCCCTATTCTAGCAGATGGGTGAAAATAATTTTGTCGAAAAAACTGCGGATAATCTAAGCCAAACTACCTACCCCCACATTTCGGCTCTTCAACACGATCGCTCTTCTAGTTGAACTTAAAAAGGCATTTTGCTTGATTCAGTAGCCGAAATAACTAGTCAACAAAAGAAAGTGTTCAATTGGATTTTTTCAATTACAAAAATCAAACATCAGAAAAAGTAATGTCAACCTAAGAAATTTCTAAAATTTAGAATTTTTTTGAACCCAGAAAGCCCAATAGCAAAGAAGTGGGTGAATAACTAGCAGACGAGTCCAACCTAGCCATTCAGAGACACATAACCCTCCTTCAATACATGAACCCAATTGAATAAAGTATACGTGGGATGGAATAAAGCAAATCAAAAGTATAATAATGCCCCAAGTGGCTTTCTTCCGGGTTGGTGAATATCCTACTCCCAAACCCAATAAAATCTCTAAAACACCTGACAGCAAATTAATTACCTCCGGCTTAGGGAAAAATGGAGGGATAAGCGGCAGGTAAAATTCGGGAGAAAAAAAGTGATTAAGCCCAGCAAAAAAATAAAACAAGGCCAGTAAATATGTGAAAGCTCTTGGCAGATTTCTTTTCATCTTATCTAGTTTGTATTTGAAAAAGTACTGAAAAGAAAGGAAAAGCTCCCTTTATTTAGGCGTTCAATAGCCCCTGTACTTTAATTTTCCTACTCCATATTGGTAAAGCGTCTTGGAATAGCGCAGCATAGCTGGAAGCAATACCGCCGTAAGTCCTGCGACTGAACCCAGGTACATCCACAGCTCAGGCTTCGCTACGAGTACATTTATCGCTACCAATGAGGTAATCATAAGCGCTACTGAAAAAGCATAACTGATGTACATCGCCCCATCGTAAAATCCTGGCTCAGGAACCAAATTGGCATCACAAACCTCGCATCGTGCATGAATTTCAGCTAATTTTCTATAACTAAAAGGAGAAACGGGAAACATGTTTCCTTCCCTACATTTGGGGCATTTGGCCTGAACAATGGAAGAAACTAAACTTTTTGACATAATCAATCAACTAAATAACAAAAGTAATTTGACCAACTTTGTTTATCAGTGATTTTGGTTACCAATCCATCAACCAAATAGTAGGCGATTGAAACTTTTTATCGCAATTCTTCCAAGTCGTAATCCTTTCCTTTTCCCCATCGTAGCAATTCGTCCAAGGTATAATACTCCAAAGTATCTAAGTCTTTGATAAAAAAATCTTCTCCAGAAAGCCTAGCCATCACCTCAATTTTCCGCACTTCTCCCTGGTTGACCAATCGGTAAATTCGCCCCACACGAAGATTATCTAAGGCAAGAGGCATCAGGATCTAGATTTAATTAATACCCCAGTAGCTTCAAAGGAAATTTCCCTTTTTGGCGTTTGGATTGCAGCAACTTCTTCTTTTGTTTTTCCTTGATCCTCGGCATAGTGACGCAAAGTTGCCACATCAGTTTCTTTTAGGGTAGCTACTCCTTCAATAGTAATTGGAAATCCCTGAGAATTGGTCGGTATAAAAAATCCATATTCCTTGAACGTAACTCGCATACTTGACCCATTGGGCAACTCCATGGAAAACCAGCAGCCTTTGCTGGTACACACTTCCTTGATTTTCCCTGAAACCTTACCTGTAAAGGAACCAGAAGCTTCTACCGCATCAATCAATGACACCAAGGTCATCACTTTTTTTTCTTCTACTAAGTCCCCATAATTCCCCTCTACCACCTTGGCCTCTCCTACTACCTCGTAGGTGGTCACTAGGTTAGTTTCTTCAGCTTTTTGACATGCCAAAAGAGAAATAATCAAAACGAAACATCCGAAAAACAATTTTTTATTCATTCGTGCCACGTGTGAGCTCTTTTAAATCTGTGAATGTTTAACTAGTAAAAAATAGTAATCCTTTATTTCCACTTCCCTCCAAAAGTAAAGGAAAACTCCTTGCTACAAAAACTAAATTGAAGAAGTCTTTAGTACTCTTCTGTCAACCCCAATGAGTACCTACTTTATCTTTTTGAATAAATCCGGTTCCTTGTAACTAAACCACATTTGGATACTACTCTAAAATGACCTGTCTTTTCCAGCTTTACAAAAACAAAAAAGATTTGTAACAAATTCAGGAATAAATGGCCAATTTTTTTGACAATCTATTAATTTTACTGGCTAAACTTTTAGCTATTCCATGCCAAAAATCAAAAAATTCATAATTGACTTTGATAGCACCTTTACTCGGGTGGAAGCCTTAGATATTTTAGGCGAAATAAGTCTTTCCAATGACCCTAAGAAAAACGAGAAACTTCAGGCCATTAAAGACATAACCGACAAAGGAATGGACGGAAGTTTAACCTTCAGGGAAAGTTTGGAGCAGCGACTCCAAATTTTACAAGCCAACAAAAGCCAGATCATGGAATTGATTGTTGCCTTAAAACAAAAAGTTTCTAAATCTTTTGAACGCAATCGTGATTGGCTAAAAGACAATGCTGAGGATGTATTTATCATTTCCAATGGCTTTAAGGATTTTATTATTCCCATTGTAACCGAATACGGCATTAAAGAAGAAAATGTCTTTGCCAATGATTTTGTGTACGATCCTACTGGAAAGATTATTGATTTCAATAGAGAAAATCCACTGTCCAAAAACAAGGGGAAATCTGAGACTCTTCGTTCCATTAATTTGGAAGGCGATATTTACGTGATTGGAGACGGATATACCGATTATGAAATTAAAGCATCTGGACTAGCAAACAAGTTTTATGCATTTACTGAAAATGTAAATCGCCCGCAGGTTACAAGTCAAGCCGATCACATTGCACCAAGCTTTGATGAGATTTTGTACATCAACAAGCTAAATACCAAATTCTCCTATCCCAAAAGCAGAATCAAGGTTCTCCTATTAGAAAATGTACATCCAATTGCTTTAGAACTACTCAAAGATGAGGGGTATCAAGTAGAAGTTGCATCCGGAGCCCTTAGTGAAGAAGAATTATGTGAAAAAATACGTGATATTTCGATTTTAGGAATTCGCTCCAAAACTAACGTCACCAAAAAGGTTCTTGAACATGCCAACCGACTTTTAGCGATTGGGGCTTTTTGCATAGGCACTAACCAAATTGACTTGGAAGAATGCCAAAAAAGAGGAGTTGCCGTATTCAATGCTCCCTTCTCCAACACTCGTTCGGTCGTTGAAATGGCCATTGCAGAAATCATTTTCTTGATGCGTAGATTTCAAGACAAGTCTGTAGGCATGCATCAAGGAAAATGGGACAAGTCAGCCACAGGATCCTTTGAAATTCGTGGAAAAAAATTAGGAATTGTTGGGTATGGAAATATCGGTGCACAACTTTCTGTTTTAGCCGAAAACCTAGGGATGAACGTCTTCTACTACGATGTTATTGAAAGGTTGGCGCTAGGAAATGCCACCAAGTTGAACTCCTTAGAGGAATTGTTGGCTACCTGTGATGTCATCAGTTTACATGTCGATGGTAGAAAAGACAATAAGTGCTTGATCGATAAGAATAAAATCGCCAAAATGAAACCTGGGGCTTTACTAGTCAACCTCAGCCGAGGCCATGTGGTTGATATCCCTGCACTTCGAGATGCAATGCTATCCGGACACATTGGCGGGTGCGCAGTAGATGTATTTCCTGAGGAGCCAAAAAACAATAAGGAACCTTTCACCTCAGAACTCATCGGATTACCGAATACTATCCTTACCCCTCATATTGGTGGAAGCACCCTAGAAGCACAAGAAAATATTGCCCGATTTGTTCCCGGTAAAATCATGGAATATATCAATACAGGCAATACGTATAATTCTGTAAACTTTCCCAATATCCAGCTTCCCTTTTTGAAAAAAGCTCACCGACTCATTCACCTGCATCAGAATGAACCGGGAGTATTGGCCAAGATCAACCAGGTGCTCGCCAATTACCAAATCAATATTGTAGGACAATACCTCAAAACGAATGAAAGAATTGGCTATGTAATCACCGATATAGATAAGGTTTACGATCCTGAAGCAATTGAAGCCCTAAAAAATATCCCAGGAACCATCCGGTTCAGAACCCTCTATTAAGTACTAAAGTAAAAAAAGCCCTTGAGGGCTTTTTTTACTTATTTCCATAAAGCTCTTCGTAGTAAGTTTGGTAAGCTCCAGAAGTAACTCGATTCAACCAACCCTCATTTTCAAGGTACCAGTCGATTGTTAATTCAATTCCTTCTTCAAACTGCAAGCTAGGCTCCCAGCCCAATTCTTTTTGGATCTTGGTGGCATCGATAGCATAGCGTAAATCATGCCCGGCACGGTCTTGAACGAAGGTAATTAATTTTTCAGAGGCACCTAGCTCACGGCCTAGCTTTACATCCATCTTTTGGCACAATAGACGGACAATGTCAATGTTTTTCCATTCGTTAAAGCCTCCAATGTTGTAAGTCTCCCCTGGATTTCCTTTGTGGAAAACCACATCAATTGCACGTGCATGATCCTTTACAAACAACCAGTCCCGCACATTTTCTCCTTTCCCATAGACAGGTAAGGGCTTGTTGTTTTTAATATTATGGATACACAGCGGAATCAACTTCTCTGGGAAATGATTGGGGCCATAATTGTTGGAACAATTAGATACCACTGTCTTCATCTTGTACGTATTTGCATAGGCACGCACAAAATGATCCGATGAGGCCTTGGATGCCGAATAAGGAGATTGTGGATCATACGATGTAGTCTCCACAAAAAAGCCTCCATCGTGCAAGGACCCATAAACTTCATCCGTAGAAACATGGTAAAACAAATGCTGATCAAACGCTCCAGCCCAAGCTTTTTTAGCCACATTCAGCAAATTTACTGTGCCAAATATATTGGTCTTTACAAAAGCCAGAGGATCGGAAATTGAACGGTCTACATGAGATTCTGCTGCCAAGTGAATGACATCCGTGATGCGGTGCTTTTCAAAAATTGCTTGCAAAACTTCTTCTTCTTGAATATCTGCTTTTTCAAAAAAGTAGTTGGGTTCGCCTTCTACTTCAGTCAAATTTTCCAAATTCCCCGCATAGGTCAAGGCATCTAAATTGACAATTCGATACTCAGGGTAAGTAGTTACAAAAAGTTTGACTACGTGGGAACCAATAAATCCAGCTCCACCAGTAATTAAAATTGATTTTGACATTGTTTTATCGATAAAAGTTAAGATACCATTTTGTAAATTCTGCCACACCCTGAGGCACCGTAGTCCGCGGTTGGTACCCGAAATCACGTTCAAGGGGGCTAACATCGGCATGTGTCTCTACCACATCCCCAGGCTGGATCGGTAACAATTCCATCTTGGCTTTCTGGCCAAGTCCTTTTTCTATTTCTTCAATAAACATGAGCAAAGAAACTGGAGAGGAATTGCCAATGTTGTAAATCCTATAAGGAGCGGTCGAACTCGAAGGATCTGGTTGCTGAGTGTCGTAATTTAAGTTGGGAGAAGCAGGCTTTTCTACCACTCGGATAATTCCATCCACAATATCGTCGATATAGGTAAAATCTCGTTTCATATTCCCAAAATTAAATACCTGGATGGGATCTCCTCTTCGTATCGCATCGGCAAAAAGGAAATAAGACATATCCGGTCTTCCCCATGGACCATACACTGTAAAAAAGCGTAAGCCAGTAGTTGGGATACCAAATAGATGACTGTAACTGTGAGCCATCAATTCGTTGGCTTTTTTGGAAGCAGCATACAAGGAAATGGGGTGATCTACCTCATCTGAGGTAGAAAAAGGCATTTTGGTATTGCTACCGTACACAGAGCTTGAAGAAGCAAAAACCAAATGCCGTACGGGATGAAATCGACAGCATTCCAACAAATTTAAAAACCCAGAAAAATTACTATGCAAATAATCTTCCGGATGTAAAATCGAGTTTCGCACACCTGCCTGAGCTGCCAAATGAATAACTAGGTCAAATTTCTCCTGCTCAAAAAGCTTGAGTAAACCATCCTTATCCACCAGATCCAATTGAATAAATCGGTAATTAGCTTGAATAGTTGATTGAGTCAAAACACCTTCAACTATATCCATTGAGGCAATGCCAGATTCAGCCAAGCGAGCATACTTCAAATCAATGCTGTAATAGGAATTAATGGAATCTAGTCCAACTACTTCTACTCCCTTACTGAGTAAATCCTGAACTACATGAAATCCAATAAATCCAGCCGCACCGGTAACCAAGTATTTCATGGGTTATTGAATTAAAGTTGAATTTCTTAGTTGTTTGTCACCTGCCATATCCTTAATTCGATAGTACCTCCTCGTAGCTTTTTAAGTAAAGCTGACTTAACCACTTCCGATCAAATTTATCTTTCACCTCCTTGAAAAGTGCATCTGCAAAACTGGCCATTACATCCCTTTTCACATAGGAAAATTCCAAGGCTTCTCGAAGGATAGCATTTTCCCCAACAGGAAATATCAGTCCTGTCTTTTGTTGTTGGATAAATGAAGAGTTCCCCACACAATTGGAACAAATAATTGGAACTTGCATTGCAGCAGCCTCTAGGAGTACATTGGAAAAACCTTCTGTATGGGAAGCATGTACCAGTACATCTGCAAGTGCCAGGTGGTGGGCTACATGATCCGTCCAATCAATTTGTACCACACGAGGATGTTCTCGGATGGTGGTCAATGTCTCTTGAGCTAGTCGATTTTCCTGCAAATCCGGCTCCCCAATCAAAACTAATTTGGAGGAAGAAAGAAACTTAAAATTCAAGAAAGCATGGATTAGTTCTTCCATCCCTTTTTTGGTAGAAAGTTTCCCCACTGCCAAAATGATAAAATCATTCTCACTTGGCAACATACGCATGGTTGCAGCCACTAAATGATTTTCTTTCAAGGACTCCCGGTTAAACTTATCGAAATCAACGCCTAAAGTTGATCCATTTCCAATTATCCGAAACTTAGAAAAATCAATATCAGGAAGAGTTGAGAAAAAGGAATACATCCCTGAAGAATTCACCCAAAGAGCTGTTGCATTCGAAATGGTCCACTTTTCCTTTCGAGTAAGCATCGCTGATGAACTGGATTTCTTAACAGGCATTTCTGTGATACTGTGAATCCGATTCCTAATACCGGCCTGTTTGGCAGCTAGCATACCTAGAAATCCCGCTTTCGCTCCAAAACTATGAATCAGATCAGGTTTTTCCCTTTTGATCAATTGAAATAATTGCCAATACGTGGAGACATCATCAAAAAAATTATCCCCTTTTGAAAAAGGAATTGATTCGTGGGACACCCCCTCAGCTCGACACATGGAATAAACTTCCCTCCCATCTCCACTTACCAAAAGTACGTCCCAAGCTTGTTCCTTCAAATAATTGGGGAAACCAGAGAGTAACGTCTTAAAGGTTAATGGCTCAGCGGTAAGTAAAAGAATTTTGGGCATTTAAACGTGAGGTAACAAGTGCAAATGTAAAATTTAATCAGGACATCTTGAGAAAATTGAGACCATGACTTGGTAGATCTAACACCAATTCGAATTCAAGAAGTTTCTAAAAAGAAAAATTCCAAAATAAAATAAGTACCAAACCACTTTCTATTTGAATTTTTTTAAGAATTAATGGTTTGAAAAAAGAGCATAAATCACTGCTCTAGTTGGAAAATGCAATTCCAATTTGAAAAATTGGATTGTTTTAATTTTAAAATATTATAATAGTGCAATTTTTTATTATTATTTTTATTTTAAAATATTTTTGAATTCTAATTTTTTTATTATTTTTATAACGGGTGATATTTTTTTTAATTTTTATTTTTAAATCAATCTATTTTTTCAGGAAGGACTATTTAGTAATTTTTCCCTTCTATTACTTTAAACTTAAACGCAAAATAGCCTTCTAGCTAGAAGGCTATTTCCGAATTAAAATCTAGGTAAATTAATTAAAAATCTCAGCCAATTTGGACTCAAGGCTTGGCCCTCTCAAATCACGGGCAATAATTCGTCCCTCGGGATCAAGCAAATAAGTAGCTGGTATTGCTTGGATCTGATACAATTCTGCCGCAACAGAATTAAAGTACTTCAAATCTGAAACTTGAGTCCACGTCAATTGATCGTCAGCAATTGCCTTGACCCAATCTTCCCTACTTCGATCCAATGACACCCCAAAAACTTCAAAGCCTTTTGAGTTATATTCCTTATAAAGGCGTACTACATTGGGATTTTCTTGCCTACAAGGCTTGCACCAGGCTGCCCAAAAATCAATCAACACATATTTTCCGCGTAGTTCAGAAAGCTTCGTGAGTTTTCCACTAGGATTAGGAAGCGCAATTTCTGGAGCTTCTTGTCCAACTGCCAATGCCCTCATTTCATTCAATTGCTGCTTCATTTGTAAAATAGAAATTGTACCTGGGTACCTCTCATCAAGCTTATTGATCAACTCATCAATAAATGGAAAATCGTTCTGTGGATTTAATAAGCCTATGGCTGCCAACGAGGCAAATGAGCTTCCCATGCTTTCAATCATTTCCTTGACCCTTTCTACCTGCTGCGACTCCAAAGCCATAGCATCCATTTGAATTTTTTGGATGGCTTCAGCATCGTTTTTACTCATTGCGGCATAGTAACGCTCGTTGAGTTGATTGACTTCAAGTTGATAGGTTTCCATCAATTTTTCCAACTTCAACATTTCTTTACTGTCTTGGGACCCTTCAATTTGAAGACTATTTGGATCGGAAAGATTCAGCTTCACCGATACATCTTCTTTGAAAAGGGCCAATTTTACCAGGCGTTGTCCAAAAAAATTTAATTCGTAAAAAGTAGGAGTTGAAATAGAATCCAACTCATATAAAAAATCTCCATTTGGTTGAATTGTAAGGGTATCTAACACTTTTGGTCTACTATCCGTGTATTGAGAAAGCACCACAATTCCTTGAGGGGCGTTTTGCAGATTCCCTGTGATACGTACGCTGCCATTCGTAGAATCTGTGCTTCCACAGGAGAACAGAGCAAAGGTGGCACTCAACAAAATTCCAAACATAAATTTTTTCATAGTTTAATTAGCTAATAATTCACTCAATAGTTGGGTAGCTACTTTTGGATCTGCCTTCCCCTTTGAATTCTTCATCAATTCACCCATAAAAAACCCCAAAAGACCTTTTTTTCCAGATTTGAACTCAGCAACTTTCTCAGGATTTTTTGCTAAAACTTCTTGTGCTAGTGGTACTAAGAAACTTACATCACTTTCTTGAATCAAGTTGAGTTGCTGAGCAATTTCACTAGGTAAAACCCCAGGCCGAAGAATAAGTTCAGGGAAAATTTTCTGAGAGGCGCTAGAAAAAGAAACTTGCCCTTCCTCAACCAAATCAATTAATTGAGCAATTGAATCAGGTGTCAAAGGAAAATTGGAAAAGTCGATTCCATGCTCATTCATGTAGGATCGAATAGGACCCATAATCCAGTTCGATGCAGCTTTGAAGTGCTTGGAACATTTACATAGTGATTCATACCAAGCCGCCATCTCCCTAGTTTCAGTCAATAAAGCAGCATCGTAACTTGGCAGTTGGTAGACTTCCATGAATTTGCGGTACAAGACACGTGGTAAAGTTGGCATTTGTTCAGCAACCTCCTTTATCCATTCCTCCGATAAAACCAAAGGTGGTAAATCAGGGTCTGGAAAATAACGGTAATCGTTAAGGGCTTCTTTGGTTCGCATACTTGCAGTATAGCCGCCATCTGCATCAAAAGTTCGCGTTTCGGAAATAATCTCCTCCCCCTGTTCCAACATGCTTGCTTGTCGCTCGTATTCAAATTCAATGGCACGCCCCAAATTCCTAAAGGAATTCATGTTTTTGACTTCTACCTTCTTCCCTAGGGTGGTCTCTCCGCGAAGCCTCACTGAAATATTGGCATCACAGCGAAGCGATCCCTCCTCCATATTCCCATCGCATATACCTAAATACATAACCAACTTTCGGATTTCAGCCAAAAATGCTACCGCCTCCTCTGCCGACCGAATACAAGGTTCTGTGACTATTTCAATTAAAGCTGTTCCAGCTCGGTTAAAATCAACCCAACTTTCTGCTCGCCCTAGTGAATGGATCAGTTTACCGGCATCTTCTTCCAAATGAATTCGATTTAACAGAACGACTTGATCCGAGCCATCTTCTAGGGTTAACGCAACCTCGCCTCCCAAACAAATAGGGGCTTTATCTTGAGTAATTTGATATCCTTTGGGTAAATCTGGATAGAAATAATTTTTACGATCAAAACTAGAAATTCTATTTATCCGACACGAGCAAGCTAATCCCATGCGCACTGCAAAGTTGACTGCTTGTAAATTTACCTTTGGGAGAGTACCTGGATGACCTAGGGATATTACAGAAACCTGGGTATTGGCTTTCGCACCAAAACTACTCGCATCTGCAGCAAATAGTTTACTTGCAGTTGCCAGCTGGGCATGAACTTCTAAGCCCACCACCAATTGGTATTTTTCTGTTAATTCCTGAGTTCCCATTTGTTAGTTCAACCTAATTACAACAAGATAGATTTCGCTTTGGCTACCACTTTGGGTAACCCAGCAAGGTCTTTACCTCCAGCTGTTGCAAAGAAAGGCTGACCACCTCCTCCTCCTTGGATTTCTTTCGCCAACTCACGCACTAGGTTTCCTGCATGTAACTTTGTGGTTTCCAATAATGATTCGTCAATAAAGACGGCTACTTGTGGGGTATTGCTAATGGTAGCTGCCAAAACAATGCAAGCTTTGGAAACTTCATTCTTTAACTCGTAAACCAATTTTTTCAAAGAATCGGCATTGGGTAAATCTACGGATGCAATAAGCACTTGTTTCCCTTCCTTTTCAATAAATTGACCTTTCAACTGTTCTTTTACTCCTGCGGCCTGCTTTAGGTGCAATTGTTCTATTTCTTTTCGTAAGTCATTTCTTTCTTGTACCAACGATTCTACTGCCTTCACCAAATCTCTAGGATTTTTTAAAAGGGCTTGCAATTCTTTCACTAAGCACTCCTGATTCCGCATGAACTCTTCTGCAGCAGTAGCCGTAATCGCTTCGATTCGACGAACACCAGAAGAAATGGACCCTTCACTACTAATTTTAAATAGCCCGATTTGGCTAGTCTGACTCACGTGTGTACCTCCACAAAGCTCTACTGAAAAATCCTGTCCAAAGGTGATCACACGCACAAAGTCCCCGTATTTCTCACCAAACAAGGCCGTAGCACCTTGCTTTTTAGCTTCTTCAATAGGTACATTCCGTTGCTCTACCAAAGCAATATTTTCGCGCACTTTGGTATTGACAATAGCTTCCACCTCGGCCAACTCTTCTTCAGTCATTTTTCCAAAATGTGAAAAATCAAATCTAAGGAGTTCCTGATTGACCAAAGAACCACGTTGCTGAATGTGGTCACCTAATACCGATTTCAAGGCGGACTGAAGCAAGTGCGTAGCCGTATGATTATTTGCCGTGAGTTGACGCTTTTCCCTATCCACTAACGCAAAAAACTGAATCTCGGGATGCTGAGGAAGCTTTTCTACAAAATGTACAATAAGATCATTTTCTTTTTTAGTATCTAAAACACGAATCTCCTCAAAATCTGTTTTTAGCCAACCTGTATCCCCTACCTGACCTCCACTTTCTGCATAAAAAGGAGTTTTATCCAATACCAATTGAAAGCGATTGCCTTTTTTGTCCGAGAGGGTTCGGTATTTCACAATTTGCGCATAGCACTCCATCGTATCGTAACCTACAAACTCCACTCCTGCATCCTCATGGACCAACACCCAATCTCCTGTTTCTTGTTCAGAAGCAGCTCTGGATCGTGACTTTTGCTTATCCATCTCTTCTGCAAAACCTTTTTCATCGACAGAAAACCCATTTTCCCGGGCAATTAAGGAAGTGAGGTCTAATGGAAAACCAAAAGTATCGTACAATTCAAAGGCTGTTTTTCCAGATATAACCGATTCATTGTTAGCAACTACCTCTGCTTTGATCCCATCAAGCATCCGAAGACCATTGTCAAGGGTACGCAAGAAGGAAGCTTCCTCCTCTTGTATCACCTTTGCAATAAACTCTTGCTGGGCACGCACTTCTGGAAATATGTCTCCAAAATTAGAAGCAATCAAGGGTGTCAGTTCGAACAAGAAAGGCTTTTGGAAGCCTAAGAAAGTGTAGCCGTAGCGAACTGCTCGTCGCAGGATTCTTCGAATTACATACCCTGCCTTATTATTGGAAGGGATCTGTCCATCGGCAATGGTAAAGGATATCGCCCGGATATGGTCTACAATAACGCGGAAAGCGATATCCGTAGGCTCATCTTTCCCATAAGTTTTGCCAGACTTCTGTTCCAATGCTTGGATAAATGGCAAGAACAAATCAGTATCGTAATTGGACGACTTACCTTGTATCGCACGTACCAAACGCTCAAAACCCATTCCTGTGTCCACATGCGTGGCAGGGAGTGGGTTCAAGCTTCCATCAGACAACCTGTTGAACTGCATAAAAACCAAATTCCAGATTTCGATTACCTGAGGATGGTCATTATTGACCAATGCACGACCAGGCACAGCAGCTCGCTCGGCAGCAGAACGCAAGTCTACATGGATCTCCGAACAAGGACCACAAGGTCCAGTATCGCCCATTTCCCAGAAATTGTCCTTTTTGGAACCCTTGATAATTCTATCTTCTGCCACAATTCCTTTCCATAGATCGTAAGCCTCCTGATCCATAGGCAAATTGTCCCCAGCATCACCCTCGAATACGGAGACATACAATAAATCCTTGGGAAGACCGTATACTTCTGTCAATAGTTCCCATGCCCACTCAATAGCTTCTTTCTTGAAATAATCTCCAAAAGACCAATTTCCCAGCATCTCAAACATGGTGTGGTGATAGGTGTCCACCCCTACTTCTTCCAAATCGTTATGCTTGCCGCTTACTCGAAGGCATTTTTGTGAATTGGCCACTCGCGAAAATTTGGCAATTTCATTACCCAAAAACGCATCTTTGAATTGATTCATCCCTGCGTTGGTAAACATCAGGGTAGGGTCATTTTTTACTACAATAGGAGAAGAAGGAACGTATTGATGTTGTTTGGATTGAAAAAATTCAATAAACGTACTTCTGATTTTTTTGGCTTCCATGGAAGATAGTCGGTACAGTGGCAAATACTAGGTCGAGTGCATTTGGCGAAATCAAGCGAAATACAAGCGACAAATTTAATAGAATTGGCTAGCTTATGCACAGGTATTTGAGATTTTGACAAAAAGGTTACTCCTCAAATCCTAGGGATTATTTATCCTAACCTGGATAAGGATTGGAAAAACTGAAAACAAAAGATTCTGTTTATATTCGTTTCCATAACCCCTTTTTCATGTCCTATCTCGATCAAATTGCCTCACCAACGCTTCTAATTGACGAAAAAATTACAAGAGCCAATCTTAAAAAAATGGCTAGTAAAGCACAGCAGTTAGGGAAAAAATTGGTGCCACACTGGAAAACTGCCCAATCCAGAATAGTAGGAAACTGGGCAAAAGACTATGGGATCCGTGAAGTGACTGCCTCTTCCATTTCCCTTGCGGAGTACCTTTGCGGCGAGGGTTGGGAGAGCATCCATATTGCTTTTCCTTTCAATATCCGCGAAATTCCGCGGCTCAATAGCCTTGCAAAAAATCAGGACATTTCGGTGCAATTGGTCAATGCATCTACCGCTAAAGCCTTGGCTGAAGGACTGACTGAAGAAGTTTCTTTTTTTGTGGAATTGGATGCAGGGTATGGCCGGACGGGGATTCAAGCTGCCGATGAAGCGGAATTAGAAGAGATTTTAAAACAAGCTAATCGTTCCCAAAAACTTAAATTCAAGGGATTTTACATCCATCCTGGTCACACCTACTACGGTAAGAACACCCAAAAAATCCACGAGGAAAGTCAAGCAGAATTGGCACGAATGAAGGCCAAGTACTTGGACCGCTACCCCAATTTGGTGACTCGATTAGGCGATACGCCTGGCTGTGCGGTGATGGAGGATTTTGGAGCAGTGGATGAATTAGGCCCTGGCAATTTTGTATTTTTTGATTTAATGCAGGTACAATTGGGAAGTTGTAAAAAAGAAGATATTTCCGTGTGCCTGGCCGTACCTGTAGTAGATATACGGAAGGATAGAAGTGAGATTTTGATCCATGGAGGAGGGGTGCATCTAGCCAAGGACGTACTGACACAGCCTGACGGAACTAAGAATTTCGGCGAAGTAGTCTTTTTAACTGAACAAGGGTGGGAATTACCAAGCCATTATTCCTTTGTTAAGAGTATCTCTCAAGAACATGGGATCATTCACGCTTCTAAGGAGCTCTTGCATTCGGTCAAAATTGGAGATTTACTAGGCATATTGCCTGTGCATTCCTGTATGACTGCAGACGCAATGGGAAGTTACCTGAGTGTGTCCGGTCAAAAAATAGACCATGCAGAAGGCGTTAGGCAAACACCCTAGAATTCAATTTTACTTAGGTTTTTCTCCTGTTCCCAAAGAATTACACCTGGTTAAGTTTCCACTTCCCCTTTCTAAAAAAGTAGAGGGATACTAAAGCATGGAAGGAATGGCAGATTGCAATGGCAATAAATATACCTATAAAACCCAGTTCAAGTGAAAAGGCGAGTAGGTAAGCTAGGGGTACTTCTAGGCCCAGAAGGACCACGGCATTGATCCAGGCGGGTGTCTTGGTATCCCCTGCCCCGTTGAAAGCTTGAGTAAGCACCATTCCTATCGCAAAAAACACATAACCCAAAGCAATCACCCACAAACCCTGAGAAGCCACTTCCACAACCTCTGGAATGCGGGTAAATAAACCAACCAATTGCTTACTAAATAGCAAGTAGATCCCTGTAACTGAGGCCATGAAGATTACATTGTAGCGCACAGTTAGCCACACTGCCAGCTCTGCACGTTTTGTTTTTTGCGCCCCAAGATTTTGACCCACCAAGGTCGCAGCGGCACCTGAAAGGCCCCAAGCAGGTAAAATGGTAAAGATTAATACTCTAAACGCAATGGTATAGCCGGCCAAAGCTGCAGAGCCAAATTCCGCATTCATCCGGGTAAGCGCAACCCATGACAAAGAATCAATCAAGGACTGCCCCATACCTCCCAAGGACAATACCACAATCTTCTGAATAGTCTCCCAGCTAAGTGCAATGTTTTCACTGAGAATTTTAAGTTTATGCTTTCCGTTGAAAAGGTGATACAACTGATAGAGTACACCCATACTCCTTCCAAAAGTGGTGGCAATAGCTGCCCCCTCCAAACCAAATCCCTGCCACGAACCGAATCCAAAAATAAAAAGCGGATCCAATACCATATTTAAGCCATTTGCTATCATCAAAGTACGCATCGCGTGATGGGCTTGTCCTGCACCCCGAAATGCTCCATTGCATAAAAAAAGCAATAGTATGGCTGTATTACCAGCAAATACAATTTTAGAATAGCTTGACCCTGATTCTATAATTTGTTCATTGGCCCCCATTAAACGAAGTAAATCCGAAGCAAAAGTCCATCCTAGAATTCCAAGACCAATGGAAAGCAAAGCGCCTACCAGTAGTAATTGGAAAGTCGCCGAGCCGGCTTCTTGGTAATTTTTTTCTCCGAAACGCCGAGAGACCAAAGCAGTTGCGGCCATATTAAATCCAAAACCAAGTGCATAAGTTAAGACGATTACAGACTCTGTTAATCCTACGGTGGCAATAGCATTCTCCCCAAGTTTAGCTACAAAAAAAATGTCCACGATTGCAAAAGCGGATTCCATCACCATTTCTAAAATCATGGGTAGGGCTAGCATAAAAATAGCTGTCTTCAAAGGAAGGCGGGTAAAAT
>JAURGC010000003.1 GCA_030833985.1 Algoriphagus sp.
TTAAAATCCCTACGCTACTCGCAGTAGGAACTACTTACTTACCTACCAAAAATTTGGAGCTCCATAGCGAAGTGGAAAAAGAAGTCCAGTCCCCTCCAATTTTTAAAGTTGGAATTCAGTACCAATTAGAACGCTGGATTTTTCTACGAACAGGCCTAACCTCCTATCCAACTGCCCTTTACTTTGGAATTGGATTGTATACAAAAAATTTTGGGCTTGATTATGCCCTAGGTCAATCCTCTCCATTAGGCAACACCCACCACCTCAGCCTTCATTTAAAGCGCTAACCCATGAAAAAGATAATCACGGTGCTAGTGTTTTGGTTGCTTTGTCATGCCCTTTACGCTCAAGATAAACCTGTAAGAATTCCAGATATCCAAAATGTGATGGAGCATCTATACCCTTTCCAGGAAGAAGAGTTGGAATACGAATCCTTGTACGAACAATTACTGGAATTGTATCAAAAACCATTGGAAATCAATACAGTTACTATCGAAGAATTGATAGCCACACATTTACTTACCCCAGTACAAGCACAAACGCTACTAGAGTACCGAGAAACTATTGGTCCTTTTATTTCCACGTACGAACTACAATCTCTCCCAACTTGGGATAGACTTACCCTTCAACTTATTTTACCTTTTTTGACCCTAGAAACTCAGAGATTAACACCGACATCTTTTTTGGAAGGATTAAAGGAAGGAACGTCCAATGTTCTGATGCGACACCGAAAAACCTGGCAACTTCGCGAGGGTTTTCGTTTCAAGGATGCCACTGCTACAAGCACAAGCTACCTAGGAGGACCACATGAATGGGCTATTCGATATAGAAACCAATATCCCAAGGAGCATAGCTTAGGGTTTATGTTAGAAAAAGATGCGGGAGAGGCAGGAATTTGGGATCCAAAAACCAATCGGTATGGGTTTAATTTTGCTTCTTTTCATTGGGTGAGGTACAATTTCAAAAAATGGAAAACACTAACTCTGGGTGATTATCAAGCAAGCTTCGGTCAAGGTTTGGTATTTGGAGCTGGCTTTAGTTTGGGAAAAGGAGCTGAAAGTATCACTTCAGTTAGAAGAAGTAGCCGAGGGCTCCTACCCTATACAGCAAGCCAAGAACAGGGTTTTTTTCGAGGATTAGGGGTTAGTCGTTCTTGGAGAAATTGGCATTGTAGTCTTCTACTTTCCTCAGTAAGCAAGGACGGAAGACTTACAAACCCAATGGATTCTTTGGACTTGAATGCCCCTCAAATCAGCAGTCTTCCGATGTCTGGTTTACACCGTACTCCCATCGAACTTTCTGTTAAAAACCAAGTTCGAGAATCAAATGTAGGAGGAAACATCCACTTCCAACCCAGTACAGCGAAATGGACCCTAGGAGTCAATGGGTTAGTTACCCAATTGAGCCTACCTCTCCATCCTTCACCAACGCGTTACAACACTTTTGATTTCTCAGGAAATAAGAATAAGGTTGCTAGCATGTATTTTAATTATTCCTGGAAAAATTTTATGTTTTTTGGAGAAACAGCACGATCCAGTAGTGCTGGAACAGGCTCAGTAATAGGTGCAATAGGTAGCTTAAGTAAATCGATTGACCTATCCCTTGCTTGGAGAAAATATGCAAGGAATTTCCATAGCTTCTATGCAACTGCCTTTTCAGAGAGTACACAACCCAGTAATGAACAAGGATTATACCTTGGTTTTCAACTAAAACCCTCAAACAATCTTAAATTCAACGCCTATTTCGATTTTTTTTCATTTCCATGGCTAAAATTCCGTGTGTACGCACCTAGTAAGGGGCAAGAATGGCTGGCTCGATGGAGCTATCAACCCAATAAAAATACTAGAGCTACCCTTCAATTTAAACAAGAAAAAAAACTTCGAAACTGGAACGAAGAGGAAGAAAATAACAGGACCTACCAATTAAAAAATATCCTTAAAAGTCAGGCTCATGCTAGTTTGACAGTCGATTTATCGACCAAATTTTCCTTTCGGTCTCAACTGTTTTGGAATGGTGTCAAAATTGAGCATGACCCATCTCGAGGATGGATGCTAGTTCAAGCTTTTTCGTACAAGCAGTCTAATTGGAAGATCACAACTAGCTTCGGACTTTTTGATACGGAATCCTTTGATAATCGAATCTATGCTTACGAACAAAATGCTTTTGGAACTTTTGCAATTCCGGCTTTCTCTGGAGTTGGAAGTCGACAATACATCTTAGTTCACTGCCAAATCCACCCAAAACTTACTGTCTATGTTCGTTGGGCCCAAACCTTTTATGCGGATCGGGCATCCATTAGTTCTGGCACCCAAACCATCCAAGGTCCCAAACAGACCGATACAGTTTTGGTTCTTCGTTACGCACTTCATTAATTTTTTCATGAGGAGTAGGATACCAAACTTGCTTTTTAATAAATTGACAAAAAAATAAGTCCATGAAAAGAATTGCTCTTTTACTCCTAATCGCCTTGGTACAGCAAAGCTGGAGCCTTGCCCAAGACTTTACAAAAATGACTAAAAAGGAAGGGTTTGTTCCCTTCTACCTAGACGAAGAAAAAGGAAAAATTTACTTAGAAATCAATACCCTCAACCAAGAATTGCTCTATGTCAATACTTTGACTGCGGGTATTGGATCCAACGACATCGGACTGGATAGAGGAAAACTTGGAGATACCCGGGTAGTTGAATTTCGAAAAGCAGGGAATAAAATCACGATGGTTCATAAGAATTACGACTACCGTGCTTACACCAATAACCCTTATGAAGCCAAATCTATTCAAGATGCCTTTGCGGAATCAACACTTTGGGGTTTTGAAATAGTAAAAACAGATGGGGCAACCTTCTTCGTAGATGGAACCAACTTTTTTCTCCAAGATGTACATGGAGTGGGCGAAACTTTAGCCCGATCTCGACAAGGAAATTACAAAGTAGATGCAAGCCGCTCTACCTTGTATTACCCAACTACCAAAAACTATCCGAAAAACACAGAAGTTGAAGCTACAATCACGCTAACTGGAACTGGAGCAGGAGGCAATTTGCGCTCTGTAACTCCTAGTCCTGATGCAGTGACAGTCCGAATGCGGCATTCTTTAATTGAGTTACCTCCGCTCTATGCTACGAGGGAATTTGATCCGCGAGCAGGTTACTTTTTCATTAGCTACCAGGATTATACTACACCTATAGATCAACCCTTGATCAAGCGGTTTATCTCTAGACACCGATTGGAGAAAAAAGACCCAATGGCGGCTGTTTCTGAAGTAATAGAACCCATTGTCTATTACTTAGATCGAGGCACCCCTGAGCCTGTAGCCAGTGCGCTTATTGAAGGGGGAAATTGGTGGGCACAAGCCTTTGAAGCTGCCGGATTCAAAAATGCATTTCGAGTAGAACTTGCTCCAGAGGGAATGGACCTAAATGATGTTCGGTACAACGTGATCCAATGGATACATAGATCAACTAGAGGATGGTCTTACGGCTCTAGCATCCGTGATCCACGAACAGGAGAAATCCTAAAGGGACAAGTATCTTTGGGATCCTTGCGGGTTAGACAGGATTACCTGATTGCACAAGGTCTTTTGCAGCCATTTGAAGGAGAAAATGAGGCAGATCCCAAGTTAATGGAATTTGCTTTAAATCGATTGAAGCAACTTTCTGCTCACGAAATCGGGCATACCATTGGTTTGGCACATAGCTATGCTACTTCAGCTGCAGGACGCTCTTCCGTAATGGACTATCCTTATCCCTTGATCAGCCTAGACGAAAAAGGAAATGTAGATTTTGGAGATGCCTATGACCAAAAAATCGGTGAATGGGACAAGCTGGCTATCACCTACGGCTATGGGCAACCCGCTGCTAACGAAACGGAGGAAGCGTTTTTAGAGAAAATGCTGCAATCCACCTATGCCGCAGGCTATGAATTTATTACCGATTCCGATTCCAGAAATCCAAGTGGAGTTCATCCTCGCTCTCACCTTTGGGACAATGGGGCTTCTGCTTCGGAAGAACTTAAACGAATGTTGGACTTGCGTCAAAAGCGCATGCAAACTTTCGGACTCAACGCGATCAAATCTGGTGAACCACAAGCCCTTCTCGAAGAGGTATTTGTACCGCTCTACCTGATGCACCGCTACCAGTTGGAAGCAACTAGCAAATTGGTTGGAGGACTAGATTATACGTATAAAATCAAGGGAGACAACCAACCTAATCACCAATGGATCCCTGCAAAAAGTCAACAAGAGGCTTTAGACGCACTGCTCTTGTCCATTAGTACCGCACAACTGGAAATACCTGCTTCTATATTGGCCCTAATTCCACCGCGACCCTATGGTTATGGAAAAAATAGGGAAACCTTCACTTCTAGAACAGGACCGGTATTTGATCCTATTGCCCCTGCAGAAAATGTGATTGATGCTACCTTCACTTTTCTTTTTGAGGCTGGAAGAGCAAATCGAATTTACATGCAACAACTTCAAGATAAATCCTTGCCAGGCTTAGAAAGCGTTTTGGAGAAGGTGAGTAATCAAGTATTCAGTAATGCCCTACCAAAAGGACTTGGTTTAGAAATTAAGCTCGTTACAGAGGCCAAATTGGTAGATAATTTGATAGCCTTATCGAAGAATGCAGGTGCTTCTCAAACCGTTCGGGCTCTGGTGAGAAAACATTTGCTCCAACTAAGCAAGTTAACTGGTTCATCCTCGACCTTAATGCAAGCACATCGTGAGTACTTGACGCAAAAGATTGAGGCCTACCTCAGCCTGCCAGAGGAATTGACTCCACAGCAGGTTCTCAGCATCCCAGATGGGGCTCCTATCGGTATGGAAGCTATGACTTGTGACTTCCACTAAGTAAAGGCCAGGAATTCCTGGCCTTTACTTTTATTAGAGCGACTATTCAATTTGAGATCCATTTCAAGGTTAATTCAACTACAAATCGGTAATTTTACAGGCAACAATTCACCAATCTCCAAAACACTCCCACCACAAATCCATTTCATGAGTAATCCCCTCCTTTCTTCGTTTACCACCCCTTTCAATACAGCCCCTTTTCCAGCAATTTTAAATGAACACTTTCAACCCGCATTTGTCGCTGCAATTCAGGAGGCAAAAGGAGAAATTGAAGCAATCAAACGGGAATCCTTACCCACCTTTGAAAATACGGTGGAAGCCTTAGAAAAAAGTGGGAAACAACTAGGGGTCCTATCGGCTTTATTTTTTAACCTAAATTCTGCAGAAACGAATGCTGAACTACAAGGACTTGCCAGAGAGATTTCTCCACTTCTAACTACACATGCGAATGATATTTTATTAGATAAAGAACTATTTCAACGCATTTCACAGGTTTTTGAGCAAAGAGAACAACTTTCCCTAACTGCTGAGCAAACAACGCTCCTAGAAAAAACATACAAATCTTTTGTGCGCAATGGAGCCCAGCTAGGAAAAGAAGCTGCGGATACACTTCGAAAAATTGACCAAGAATTGGCGCAACTTAGTCTTCAATTTGGAGAAAACGTATTGGCAGAGACCAATAAATTTATTCACTTGGTAGCTAATTTAAGTGAACTTGAAGGCCTTCCTAAGGGTGCGTTGGATGCTGCAGCACAACTTGCAGAAGAAAAGGGAAAAACTGGTAGCTGGGCATTTTCCTTGGATTATCCTTCCTACATTCCGGTGATGACCTACGCCAAAAACAGAAACTTGAGAAAAGCATTGTTTATGGCATTCAATACCAAATGTGCCAAGCAAGATGAGTTAGACAACCAAAACATCATAAAGCAATTGGTATCCTTAAGACACCAACGAGCGCAACTTCTGGGTTATGAAAACCATGCCCACTTTACTTTGGAAGAACGCATGGCTAAAAGCCCAATCACAGTTTTTGACTTTTTAAATTCTCTTTTAGAAAAAGCCAAGCCCAAAGCCTTACTTGATGTCCAGGAAGTGGCAGACCTAGCTAAAAAAATAGACCAGTTGACTACTTTGGAAAAATGGGATTTCGCCTACTATTCTGAATTACTCAAAAAAGAAAAATATGCTCTAGATGAAGAAGAACTTCGTCCTTACTTCAGTTTAGAAAATGTGATTTCTGGAGTATTTGCTACTGCTTCGCGTTTATTTGGCCTTCGCTTTGTCCCTAATCGAGAAATTCCAGTCTACCACCCTGAGGTGACTGCTTACGAGGTGTATGACCGAGACAATAGGTTTTTATCCGTGTTTTACGCAGACTTCTTCCCGAGACCTGGAAAAAGAAATGGGGCTTGGATGACTTCCTATAAAGGACAATATTTTGAACAAGGAATCGATCACCGACCCCATATTTCCATTGTTTGCAATTTCACCAAGCCTACCAAAACCAGTCCTAGCCTACTTACTTTCAACGAAGTTACCACCCTCTTCCATGAGTTTGGACATGCCTTACACGGCATGATGGCTAGAGGAATATACGAAAGTCTATCAGGAACAAGTGTATTCTGGGATTTTGTAGAACTCCCTTCTCAGATCTTTGAAAACTGGTGTTATGAAAAAGATTGCCTTGACCTGTTTGCGAAGCACTACCAAACGGGAGAGCCCATACCTAGTGATTTAGTAGCTAAAATCAAGAAAGCTGCTAATTTCCAGCAAGGGTATATGACACTTCGCCAATTGAGTTTTGCCTTATTAGATATGGCTTACCATAGCCAAGACCCAGGTCAAATCCACGATATCAAAGCCTTTGAATCGCAGGTATTGAAAGGGACCGAGCTGCTGCCAAGCGTTGAAAATACACGCATCAGCACCAGTTTTTCCCATATTTTTCAAGGAGGATATGCTTCGGGGTATTACAGCTACAAATGGGCCGAAGTTCTCGATGCAGATGCCTTTGAATTATTTCAAGAAAAAGGAATATTTGATTCATCTACGGCCACTTCCTTCGAAAAAAACATCCTATCTGCCGGAGGTAGTGAACATCCTTCCCTTCTCTATGCGCGATTTAGAGGGAGAGATCCAAAACCAGATGCACTATTAAAACGTAGTGGACTAGTAACCAGCAAGTAAATCCCCCCTCTCACCTTTTTCTTACTTAATAATCTTTACATGAGCTCAAAAACACTCCCACTCCCCCCCTATCTTAAGGTATTGGCAGTTTTGGCTTTATTGATTGTGGTGATTTTCGTTTTAATTGTGGGGAAATCTATCCTTATCCCTTTGGCCATGGGAGCATTTTTCGCAGTACTATTTACTCCGCTATGTTTGTATTTAGAAAAAATTAACTTTTCTAGAATCCTTTCCTGCATAGTATCCCTGCTATGTATGATTGGAATCGGGTTTGGATTATTGAGTTTTATCGTGAGCAACCTAATTAGTTTTTCTAAAGATTTTGCTAACGTATCTATTCGAATCAGTAGCTTGATAGAACAAGTAGATGAGTTTACAAGCTCGAAATTGGGTTTTCAGCAAAAACTGGTCGATGAATTGGACCCCAATGCCCTGCTTGCCTTGGTCAATGAAAATAGTGGGAGCATTTCTAAATTTGCCATCAATGCCATCGGATCCCTGAGTAGTCTTGTTTTGATTCCTGTGTTTATGTTTTTCTTTCTTCTCTACAGGGATCACTTAGTACAAGTCATAATTTCCATGTACCAGGATACTAAACCGGAACTAGTTAAATCACAAATTATTAGGTTGCGTAAAGTAGTGTTAAACTATATTTCAGGGGTAGGTAAAGTAATGGTCATTCTTGCCCTACTTAACATCACTGCCTATACGCTAATTGGTGTAGATCACGCCATTTTTTTCGGACTTATTGGTGCCATTTTAAACATCATTCCTTACATAGGCCCATTTATTGGAGCCTTACTTCCAATGAGTTATGCATTTTTGACGATGAACAACCTACTCTCCCCACTGTTGATTCTTGGGGCATACCAAGCTATTCAACTCTTGGAGGGGAATATTTTAACCCCAAAGATTGTAGGAAACCAAGTGAATTTGAATGCCTTCATTACCTTTCTAGGTCTATTTTTGGGCGCCTCTATTTGGGGAGTAGCAGGAATGATTTTGATCATTCCTATGTTAGCTATTTTACGTGAAATATTTGACTTGTCTAATTCCACGAAGCCTTTTGCTCTGCTACTGGGAGAAGAACCAAAGGCAATAAAATCCAAACCAACTTCTGATGAAAATAAAAATTCCTAAACTCCTACTGATAACTACCCTGATTTTTTGGATGGGATGCGATAGCATAGATGATAAAAAAGGTAGGTTCTTGCTCAAAGGCAACAAAAAAATGGAAGAAAATGATCCAAAGACAGCGTTGGGATTTTATGAGGAAGCAATCGCTCTGGATTCCAATTTTGTGGACGCTTACTACAACAAAGGAATGGCACATATCCGACTAAACCAATTGGAAGCTGCTATTCAAGATTTCAGTGCTGCATTACAAAAAAAATCAGACTATACAGATGCACTTTTCCAGCGGGGATTAGCTTATTTAGACTTAGGTGCCAGTTACAATGCAAAAGAAGATGGAGAACGGATGGTGAACCAAAATCCAAAAGATTGGAGATCCTATTTTTTAAAAGGGCTCACTGAAGAAAAACTAAAAAATTACGAGGAGGCCTTACAATCTTTTCAAAAAGCCGTTGAATTAGATCCGAAAAATTCAGACCTCTACGTAAATCAGGCCACCATCCATTTCTACCAAAAAGAATACGAATCCGCCCTATCCCTTTTGATTAAGGCAGAAGAAATTAATCCCTTGGAACCCAACTTACATAACCTGAGGTCCATGATCTTGTTTGAGGAAGAAAACTACGAAGAAGCCCTTCAAGCAGTAGAGAAGGCCATCACTCTTGATAATCGACAAGCGTATTTTTACAACAACCAAGGATTGTATCTCCTCTATTTAAATCAATTAGAGGAAGGCCTGACATTCATCAACCAAAGTTTGGCAATGGATAACAAAAACCCCTTTGCACTTCGGAACAAAGGAATTTACTATACCCTCACAGAAAAAAAGATTGAAGCTTTGAGTTTTTTAGAAGAATTGGCAATCAGCTATCCTGAGATGGACTTGGTCCAAGAATACCTAATTAAAGCAAAAGCCTTGTAATGGGGGATTCAAAGAAAAGTAGAGGTAAAAAAAGCCGTAACGAAAAATCGTTACGGCTTTTTTTATTTTTCATCACAATAAATTAGGCTTTCGCTTCCTTGATCAAGTTCAGTGCGCTGCCCGCCTTAAACCATTCAATCTGACCTTCATTGTACGTATGATTTGCCACTACGGTATGTGAAGTTCCGTCTGCATGGTGGAAAATTACTTCCAAGGACTTTCCTGGAGCAAAAGTAGTCAAGCCATTGATATCAATTACGTCATTTTCTTGAATCAAATCGTAATCTGAAGGATTCGCAAAAGTCAAGGCAAGCATACCCTGCTTCTTCAAGTTGGTCTCGTGAATACGAGCAAAAGACTTCACCAAGATTGCACGAACCCCTAGAAATCGAGGCTCCATGGCTGCATGCTCACGCGAAGATCCTTCCCCATAATTTTCATCACCTACAACTATAGATCCAATTCCCGCTGCCTTGTAAGCACGTTGCGTTGCTGGTACTTCCCCATATTCTCCTGTCAACTGGTTTTTAACCGAGTTGGTGGAATCGTTGAAGGCGTTCACAGCTCCAATGAGCATGTTATTGGAAATATTATCCAGATGGCCTCTGTATTTCAGCCACGGACCTGCCATGGAGATGTGGTCGGTGGTACATTTTCCTTTGGCTTTGATCAACAACTTCATTCCCTTCAAGTCCATCCCTTCCCATGCTGCGAAGGATTCCAATAATTGCAAACGATCTGAAGTAGGCGCTACAAGCACCTGAACCTTTGAACCGTCTTCTGCTGGAGCTTGATAACCTGCATCTTCGACCGAAAAACCCTTGGTAGGCAATTCCAAACCTCTAGGTTCTTCCAATCTAACTTGGTTGCCCTCAGAGTTAGTTAAGGTATCGGTAAGTGGGTTAAAAGTAAGGTTACCAGCTATGGCTAATGCTGTTACAATCTCTGGAGAAGCTACGAATGCGTGTGTATTTGGATTTCCATCCGCTCGCTTCGCAAAATTTCGGTTGAATGAAGTAATGATGGAGTTCTTTTCCTGCTTTTCAGCGCCATGTCTTGCCCACTGCCCGATACAGGGACCACAGGCATTGGCAAGCACCACACCACCCATTTTATCGAAGGTATCCAAAAATCCATCACGAGCCACAGTGAAACGAACTTGTTCCGAACCTGGAGTAATCGTATACTCCGACTTGGCAACTAATTTTTTGTCTACTGCCTGCTGTGCTAGGGAAGCTGCTCTAGAAATATCTTCGTAAGAGGAATTGGTACAAGAACCGATCAAACCCACATCCAATTTTGCAGGCCATCCGTTTTCTTTGACTGCAGCAGCAAATTTAGAGATAGGCCATGCCAAATCAGGAGTGAATGGACCATTTACATGCGGCTCAAGTTCAGAAAGATTGATCTCAATCACCTGATCAAAGTACTGCTCTGGATTGGCATAGACTTCAGGGTCACCCGTTAAATGAGCTGCTATGCCATCTGCAAGTGCTGCGATATCGGAACGGCCCGTACCAGAAAGGTAAGCAGCAGATTTTTCATCGTAACCAAAAATAGAGGTAGTTGCCCCGATTTCAGCTCCCATGTTGCAAATGGTCCCTTTACCTGTTGCGGATAGCGAACGGGCTCCTTCTCCAAAATATTCTACAATTGCACCAGTTCCTCCTTTGACAGTTAAGATACCTGCAACTTTTAGGATCACGTCTTTTGCAGAGGTCCATCCGGAAAGCTTCCCTGTCAACTTCACCCCAATCAACTTCGGGAATTTCAATTCCCAAGGCAAACCGGCCATTACATCACAAGCATCCGCACCCCCTACACCAATGGCAATCATACCCAAACCACCAGCATTGGGAGTATGAGAATCCGTACCAATCATCATTCCGCCTGGGAAGGCATAATTTTCCAAAACTACTTGGTGAATAATTCCAGCCCCAGGTTTCCAAAACCCAATTCCGTATTTATTTGAAACTGAGGCTAAAAAATCATACACCTCTTTGTTTTTATCTTTTGCTTTGCTCAAATCTTGGTTTGCTCCAATCTCTGCCTGGATTAAGTGATCGCAGTGAACAGTAGAAGGAACGGCTACCTGAGATCGACCTGCCTGCATAAATTGCAACAAGGCCATCTGTGCAGTAGCATCTTGCATGGCTACTCGATCAGGTTGAAAATCAACGTAAGAGGTTCCTCTTTTATATACCTGACTAGCTGCCCCTTCAGTTAAATGGGCGTAAAGAATTTTCTCAGTTAATGTTAGGGGGTTGCCTACCACTTTTCTAGCCGCTTCGATGCGACTTGGGATCTGTGCATAGACCTCTTTGATCATTTCAATGTCAAAAGCCATCTTTTTGTTTAGTTTATTGGATTAAAGGTTCGGATTTCCGCTTGCGAATATAGGAAAAAGCGATAAAAAAGGGAACGCACAATCAGTTATTCAGGTTGCCCTTAAGTGAATATTCTTGGCAATTAAAATTTAAACCATGCAGATTGAGAATTCAACAGGTTTCTGAATTCAGTGACTTAGGTAAGTTCTTGGAGAAATTTTAGTGTATCCACTCGATCCGCATAGTCCCAAGGAGCGGGACATTGGGTGTGACCAAAAGGAACCAGGTCAGGAAGAATAGCACTAGCCCCCCCCACCATACATTGTATTTTTGAATCAAGTAGTTGTAATTTTTCTTTTAAATCCTCTTGGTTGGTATACAATTCGTAATAAAGAACAGCGATCGGAGAAACCAAATCAACAGATTCTTTTAGAAGTAAAAAACCATTATCCAAATGGGGAGTGCCATTGACCAAATAAATAGACTTGTTGTACTCGTAATTATTGAAATATTTGTGGTGGTTGGCAACCCATTCAAATGACTGAATTTCATCCAAAAGTGATGTCAATTGCTCCTTATCTCTGACATATATCTTGGATATATTTCTGCATCCCAAACCAAAGTAATCAAAAATATCATGCCCCAAAGCTTGTATTTCGGCAGAGGATTCATTCCCTTGAAGAATAGCCACAGAAGTTCGGTTAGAACGAATTAAATGGGGATACTTTCCAAAATAATAATGAAAATAGCGAGCAGAATTGTCACTTCCTGTAGCAATGTAAGCCTGCTTATTTTTAATGAGGTCTTCAATAAAAATACGATCAGAAAAACGAGGTTCTATTGCTTTCAGTTGGTTGAGTAGCCAAAGTGGCAGTGCTGTATCTTGAGAACTAAGCTTAATACACGCTACATGCCCCGAAATCAGGACCGCTAAAATATCGTGGAAGCCTACCCCTGGAATATTTCCTGCAAGCATCAAACCAACTTGTGAGGGATGACTGGGTTCTACTAAAGAATACCTAGAAACCCACAATTCTAAAGCCTTCTTTTCCAATAGTATTTTTATTCCCTCCAAAGCCTGATTCAAGGATTGGTAGGTAAACCAAGCATTTTGGTTTTGTGCCTCTTGAAATAAAGTATGCATTTCTTCCTCCTTCAAATCCGAAAGTTGAAAACCTAGGCGAATAAATGCTGAAATCCGATCAGCAAGGGGGAATTCTGAATTCATTTTACAAAGGTACCCAAAAAGAAAAAGCACTTGAAAAAAATTAAAATTAATTAGTGTGACAACTTTTTTATTGCGAAGGTGTTAAGGAGATTGTAACTTTGCATTCAAATTTGTTTACCTATGGCAATAATGATTACCGACGAATGCATCAATTGTGGTGCATGTGAACCTGAGTGCCCCAATACGGCAATTTATGAAGGGGGAATAGAATGGACCTGGGCTGGGGGCACTAAATTAAATGAAGTAACTCTAGAAGATGGGACAGTGGTAGCTGGTACAGCAAAACAAAACCCTGTATCGGATGAATTCTACTACATTGTTTCTGACAAATGTACCGAGTGCAATGGCTTCCACGAAGAACCACAGTGCGCTGCAGTTTGTCCTGTAGATTGTTGTGTAGATGACCCAGATCATCGAGAAAGTGAGCAGGAATTACTCACAAAAAAAGCATTTCTACACGGAGAATAATTTAAAGATTAGGTATAGGGCTCTTTTTACTTTGTAAAAAGAGCTTATTTTTTGATTACCTCCTTCCCGTCCCGCTTCGTTTTTTAAACACTCGTAATGGATTGCAAGCATTACTTTTTGAACACATTACTGACGTGGACTTACAACTTAAGTAATTCATTTTTATGGGCTTAGATAATTAAAATTTGTTTAACAGTTTTAGGTTTGTATTCAAATTCACGCTTCTTGTACCCCATTTCTAACATATTTTTAAAAAAAAGAAGAGAATTGCTTTGAATTGTAAACACCTTTTCACTTATCTTAGAACATTATTTAAACCATTCCAACCACTAATCCCTACAACATTGGAAGATCATCGAGGATACGATAGAGAGGAAATTTTCTCTAAAAAAGTAAAAGCTGGAAAAAGAACTTATTTTTTTGATATCAAATCAACCCGTGGGAATGATTATTACCTAACGATTACAGAAAGTAAGCGCCGCATAGATGGGGAAAATTTCAGTTATGAAAAGCATAAAATTTTTCTCTACAAAGAGGACTTTTTCAAATTTGTCAATGCATTGAATGAAGCAGTAGATCATGTTAAAAATGATTTATTACCAGATTTTGATTTTGAACAATTTGAAAATGAAGATTCTGAAAACGAAGTAAACAATGAACTTCGTTGGGAATAAATCCTCTTTAAATCAATTAGGGTTACCCCACTTATTCCAATATATTTGAGGAGGCAATAGCCTCCTTTTCTTTTTTTATGCAACGGTTTTTTGTTTACTTGATCCTTTTCGCCCTTACCTTCCTCCTATTTGGATGGTATTTTTCGGCTATTTCATTGTACCTGGTAATCGCATTAATTTTTGCTGCATTTTTAAGGCCTATTACCAATAAAATCAACGAAGTACATCTTATGGGGCAACATATTCCCAGAGGAATTGCGATTTTATTATCCTATTTAGGAGTGGTGTCCTTGATTTTTCTATTGGGGCTTTTATTTTTCCCCTTGATTGGTCAGCAAATAAAAATTTTGAGTGAGTTGAATTTAGAGAGCATTTATCTTCAACTGGATACCCCTCTCGAAAAAATTGAGCGTTTCCTCATTAAATACCAAGTACTAGAAAATAGGTCAGGTATCCTTCTGGAGAAACTTCGTTTTGCAATTCAAGAAACTTTAAAAAAGTTTGATGTGGGAGGATTTATTACTGGTGCAATTTCAATCACAAGCACCATATTTATCGGCATACTCGCCGTAGCATTTATAACTTTTTTCCTATTAATAGAAAATGGACTCCTGCGGAGAAACTTGCTCAACATCATTCCAAATGCTTATTTTGAGCTTTCTGTGGCCACCTTTACCAAAGTGGAAAAACTACTTTCGAATTACCTTTTTGGCTTATTAATTCAAATTATTGCTATTTTTTTATTGGCTTCCTTGACATTGAGTCTAGCAGGTGTCGAATATGCCTTGACCATCGCTCTTTTTGCAGCTATTGCAAACCTAATTCCCTATGCAGGACCCATACTAGGAGCAGTTTTTGGTGTGGTGGTAGGGATTTCAACGGGAAACTTTTCTGCAGACAGTGACTACACTTATTTTTTAATTAAAGTGATTTCAGCGTTTACAGTAGTTCAAGTAATCGATAACGTACTCCTGCAACCGCTTATTTTTTCCAAATCTGTAAAAGCACATCCCCTTGAAATATTTGTTATTATCTTTGCTGGAGCAAAAATTGCTGGTATAGCAGGAATGATTTTTGCCATTCCGGTCTACACTATTTTCAGAGTGTCGATTTTGGAATTTTTCAATGGTTACAAGTCCTACAAAATATTTAAAATTAAAGCAATAAATTAATGGCATTACAATGTGGCATAGTAGGTCTTCCCAATGTGGGAAAATCTACCTTGTTTAATGCGCTATCGAGCGCCAAAGCAGAAGCAGCTAACTTTCCTTTTTGTACCATAGAGCCCAATGTGGGCGTAGTATCGGTTCCTGATGCTCGCTTACAGGAATTGGAAGCCTTAGTCAATCCTCAACGCGTAGTTCCAACAATTATTGAATTTGTTGATATTGCTGGTCTTGTAAAAGGAGCCTCCAAAGGGGAAGGTTTGGGGAATAAATTTTTGGCTAACATACGCGAAGTGGATGCCATCATCCATGTTATCCGTTGCTTTGAAGACAACAATATCGTCCACGTCGCCGGAGGCGTTGACCCAATATTTGACAAAGAGGTCATCGACACCGAATTGCAATTAAAAGATTTGGAGTCCGTAGAAAAAAAGATTCAACGGATCGAAAAAATGGCCAAATCTGGAGATGCCAAAGCAAGGCGAGAATTGGAAACTTTGCTCCAATTTAAAGAAGGATTGACTTCGGGCTTAAATGCACGAGCCATCGAAGTGGAGAAAGAGGAATTAGAAGCCGTTCGTGACCTTCATCTTCTCACCATTAAGCCAGTACTCTATGTGGCTAACGTGGATGAGGCAAGCATTCATACAGGAAATACCTTTGTAACTAAACTTCGAGAAAAAGTTAAAGAAGAAGACGCAGAAGTTATTGTCCTTTGTGCAGCCATCGAATCTCAAATTGCTGAATTTGACGACCCCGAAGAAAAGGCCATGTTTCTTGGGGAATATGGACTCAAAGAAAGTGGTCTTAACCGCTTGATTTATGGAGCCTATACCCTACTCAATTTGATTACTTACTTTACTGCAGGTGTTCAGGAAGTTCGGGCTTGGACCATAAGAAAAGGGTGGAAAGCTCCACAAGCAGCTGGTGTAATTCATACGGACTTTGAGCGAGGTTTTATCAAAGCAGAAGTGATTCGACTGGCAGATTTCAAACAATTTAAAACCGAAGCAGGTTGTAGAGAAAATGGAAAAATAGCTATCGAAGGCAAGGAATACATTGTTCAAGATGGTGATATTATGCATTTTAGATTTAATGTTTAAAAATTGCTGTTTTTTTGTTTAGCTTTGCAGCACTTATTTAGACTCTGAGTTTTGACATTCAAAACTCGTATTGTTTCATTATATTTTTAAAACCGTGAGAGTACGTCTAATATTTTCGTTAAAAAATAAAGGCTCCTTTTTGCCTTTTCATCACCAGTATATACTGGCTCAATTCCTGAAAGGACTAATTGTCAAAGGAGGAAAGGAAGAGTTTTACAACTACAATTTCTTTAACTTTTCTGGATTGAAAGGACAAACTAAGGTAAGTCGTAGTGGGCTTCATTACTACTCTAGTTTGGTCACACTCGTCCTTTCTTCTCAAAGCGAAGAATTCATCGATTACTTGCTAGAACAAGTATTTGCTACTTCAAAAATTGAGTTGGGTAACTTGATTCTTTCCCCAGAATACACTGAACTCGAAGCTGAGCCTGTCTTGGAAGTGTCCAACAAGTTTGTGTGCATCTCCCCCTTAGTCCTGATCACACCCGCTTTCAATGAAGAAGCTGGTAAACGATTCATCAATCCAGACAGTGACGAGTTCTCAGATCTCTTGTACGAATCTACACTAACTCGAATGGAGAAATCTGGCTGGTATAGTCCAGAGCAAATGGAATCCTTTTTTAAGTTCCAGGTGGTGCCTGATATGGTTTATGTAAATAAACTGAAAGAGCAACAGAAAAAATTCGCTAGAATCTACGCCGTATACGACCTAGACGTAAAATACGAGGTTCGTGGCTACACACTTCCTTTTACCTTGTATGCCGCTCCTGAAGTACAAGATTTTGTATTTAAGTGTGGTTTAGGTGCCTTTACCCACAAAGGTTTTGGAATGATGGACTTGGCCACACATCCTGCAGACAACAAAACTACTCCTTACAAATTTAAAAGAGAAGGTTTTGTGCCTTACAAGGCCACAGGAGAACGAGTTCGTCAAAACGTAGCACCTACAGAAGAAGAAACTGAAATCACCACGACAGAAGAGTCCTAATTCCTTAAAATATTAGTAACTAACCCCAAAAAAGCTCATTTTTTTGGGGTTATTTTTTAAATTAAAGTTAGAGTCTTCGCTTATTTGGTTGCAAATATACATACCCTACCAACTGATCGTAGCGAGAACCCAGGCCTCTGTAATACACAAATACCTCGTATTCATTCTCAGTTTGAAAGTGACTTCCTTCCAAGGATTCAAAGTCATAGCTCCCGTCTTCATTTATAGATGCAAACTGGTAATCGTACCATCCTTGCTTCAACAACAAAGAAGTAGCATACAAGCGCTTCTTGCTATCGTAAACCATCGTCGCTTCAGGTGCCTTTCCCCATTGGCTAAGCCCCCCCATCAATTTGATGTTTTTTCCTGGTACATCATTGAAGTAAAAAGTAGTATATACATACTCACTTTCTACTTCAGCATTCCCACCAGGTCGATCGTTGGTTTGGACTACAAATTGACCATTCAGATCTAAATACTGTACATAAGCTCCGCCAGGTCTTGGTACATCTACTCGTGCATCTGCTACCACTAAGGATTCTTCTACCTTAACCGAAGCTACATTTACGCCCGTCGCACGGATAAATCGTAAATCTATAAATCGAAACTCATTTCCAGCTCGAAAGGTACTCTCCCCTTCAAAGGGTTCGTACCGAATGAGTTTTGAGTTCTGATTCAAAAAAGTAGGTATGTTCAATACTTTCGCATTGTCCCAACGCTGGTTTTGTCTGATCACCACTTTGATTTGTACCTGAGGATCAATTACTTCTAAATTACTGTAGTTGACGGAAGTATTTATTTGTTGTAAGGTCCGACGGTCTTCGGTCTGTGTGGGGGGGACCACTTGAGCTGCTACTACAGCACTATTCTCTATAACCATAAACCGCTTGGTGAAAACCACAGCATTCTCATCCCGATTTTTATAAACTTTAAGAAGGTAATTCCCTGATTTACTGACCCGAGGAACATTAAATGCATACCGAATGTAGGGCATTCGTGTATTTACGGAATAGGAGTAATCCATTAAAGTAAATTCATTAAACGATAAGGAAAAATCCGTGTCTCTCAAACTCGATTTCTTCCAATCTGAATCGCAGTGAATTAGTTTGGCCGTATACAACTCCGGATCATAGGATACGTCGTCAAACCACAGGACAAGGGATTTCGAATCCGTCAGGGAAATAACTGGGGAATTTAGCTGGTTTTCTAAATCCCCTCCCTGAGGAAAAATCCGAACAGATAAAATATGGTCCGCATATACTTTGTCTTCCAATACTTGGGTCTTTCCGAAAAAAGATGGAATTAAGAAGAAATACAAAAAGAGTAAAATCGGCTTTTTAAATCGCATTTTTTTCTTTAAAATGAAGAAACTTGCTGCTGCAGTAATGAAATTTGATCCACCAACTGCTCCCAATTGGCAGTTACTACAGCAAGAGAAACTTGAATTTGCTGGTAACTTACCTGAGTACTCTGAGCTTCCAACTCATCCAAGTATAAGGAAGGCTCTGCCAATTTGGCTTCCAAATCCTGCTTTTGTACTTCCAATTGGTGGATTTCTTTTTCGACAACTTGCAACTGATCCTCTAATTTCTTCAATTCCCGTTTGGCCTGCTGCGTTTCTTCTTTACTTTTTGTTGGAGTCATTGGTGTTGCCTTAACCAACTTTTGCACGGGTGCAGTTACTACCTGGTCTACCTGCTGGCTTCTCCAAAACTCATATTCCTCATACGTTCCCGGATATTCCTTGATTTCATTTTGCTCGATGTACCAAATTTTATTAGCCACCCCTTTGATAAAATGACGGTCGTGGGAAACCGTGATAAAGGTACCCTCATACTGCTGCAAAGCCTGAATAAGTATATTCACAGATTGAAAATCCAAATGATTGGTCGGTTCATCCAGCAACAAGAAATTGGCTTCAGAAATCAGGGTTTTGGCCAAAGCCACTCGCGACTTTTCCCCTCCTGACAATACTTTGATTTTTTTGTATACCTCTTCGTTGGAAAAAAGGAAACATCCCAAAACACCCCTCAGCTCCATTTCTGTTTTCCCACTTCCTGCCTGAGACATTTCTTGAATGATCTCGTTATCTAAGGTCAAGGCTTCCAATTGATGCTGGGCAAAAAAGGATTTGATCACATTGTGACCCTCTCCCCGCTTACCAGAAATAGTCTCTGTTCCAGCAATGATGCGAAGTAAGGTGGATTTTCCTTTTCCATTTGCTCCAATCAATGCTATTTTATCCCCACGCTCAATCCTGGCAACAGTGTTTTTCAAAATCGTCAAGTCCCCATATGCTTTGGATACTTGATCCAAGGTTACTACATCACGACCCGATTTTTGTGAAAATTTAAATTTAAAATTCACAAAGGCTTCGTCATTCACTACCTCGTGCACACGCTCCATGCGATCCAATGCCTTAATTCGGGATTGCACCTGGTTGGACTTGGTGGCCTTTGCTCGGAAACGTTCGATAAACCGTTCTGTTTGCTTGATTTGTTGCTGCTGATTTTCGTAGGCGTTCTGCTGCAACTCCATCCGTAATTTTTTCTCTTCCTTGTAAAAGGAGTAATTACCTGGATAGGACGTTAAGGTTTGGTTGGCCACCTCTACGGTAGTACTGATGCAATTGTCTAGAAAGGTCTGGTCGTGAGAAACCACTACCACTGCTCCTTCGTAATTTTTAAGGTAATTCTCCACCCATTGGATGGAGGGAAGATCCAGGTGGTTGGTCGGTTCATCCAACATTAGCAAAGCTGGCTTTTCCAATAACAATTTAGCGAGCATCACCCGCATCCTCCATCCCCCAGAAAACTGGCGTAAAGGCTTTTGCAAATCATTGGTTTGAAATCCAATCCCCTCCAAAACCTCCTCAGCTTTTGCTTTAATCGTGTAGCCCTCATTAGATTCAAATCGATCCTGAAGGTAAGCCAGTCGGTTAATTACCTCTTCCGAATAATCTGTCTCCATCAATTTCAGCACCTGATCTATTTCTTCTTGAATCGCCAAAGTCTCTTTAAATGCAGCCAACGCCACATCCAAAATAGAATCATCCGACTGATAGGATAATAAGTCTTGATTCAGAAATCCAATGGTACAATCCTTAGCCTTCTGAACCTCTCCTGTGGTGGGCAGGTAATCCCCATGGATAATTTTGAGCAAGGTTGATTTTCCCGTTCCATTCTGACCTACTAGGCCAATTTTATCTTTGGGCTTGATATGTAAGTTGGCATTTTCGTACAACGCACGGCCGCCAATAAAATAAGAAAGGTTACTGATGGATAACATGGTGCAAAAATAACCAATACTCCACTCTAATCTGAATCATTCTTAGAACTATTCGTTTAAATTTACTCAAAATTCAATCCCATGCCTCGATCTCTTCGCTACTTACCCACTTTTATTTTTTTACTTCTACTCAGCCTATTCGCTTGTAACAATGAAAAGTCAGCCACCTCGACTACTCCTATAGGTACAAAAATTTCGATTGGAGAAGCCAAAGCGGATGTACATTTGGAAAAAATCCAACTTCCAGAAGGGTTTAGCATTGAGGTATGGGCAGCAGATGTCCCAAATGCACGATCAATGGCCCTATCCGAAAGTGGGATTGTATTCGTAGGAAATAGGCAAGAAAAAAATGTCTATGCCCTCGTGGATGAAAATGGAGATGGAAAAGCAGACAGCAAATACATCCTTGCCAATAACCTTCGAATGCCCAATGGAGTGGCCATTAAGGATGGAGATCTGTATGTGGCGGAAGTATCTCGGATTCTGCGTTTCAAAGACATCGAGAAAAACCTAGAAAATCCAACCTTTGAAGTAGTGTATGAGAACTATCCAGACGAATCCCACCATGGTTGGAAGTTTATAGCATTTGGACCCGATGGTTTGCTTTACATTCCTGTCGGTGCACCCTGCAATATCTGCCTCTCTGAGGATCCTATTTTTGCAAGCATCACCCGTTTAGATGTGAGTACGCCTGGTGCAAAACCTGAAATCTATGCCCATGGGGTTCGTAATTCAGTAGGCATTGATTGGCATCCAATAAGCCAAGAATTATGGTTTACTGATAACGGCCGAGATATGCTTGGAGAGGATATGCCAGATTGTGAACTCAATAGAGCCACTGAGGTTGGACAACATTTTGGATACCCCTATTGGCATGCAGGAACGATTCAAGACCCAGAAGTAGGATCGAAAGGCAAGGATGCTTCATATTATAGTTCACCTGCAGCCAAATTAGGAGCGCATACTGCGCCTTTGGGAATCCGCTTCTACGAAGGAAATCAATTTCCTGCTAGCTACAAGCACCAATTATTCATTGCCAAGCATGGCAGTTGGAACCGCAGTAAAAAATCTGGATACGAAGTGGTATTGGCACGAATGGATTCTACTGGAACAGTTATAGGCCAAGAGGCCTTTGCTTCCGGTTGGCTAGATGCCGAAAGCCAGGAAGCCTGGGGAAGACCAGTAGATGTACAGGAACTGAAGGATGGTAGTTTGCTGATCTCGGATGATGTAGCCAACTGCATTTACCGGGTCACTTACACGCAACACTAATCAGAAAATGATTGTGAGCATTCGTTTGAAAACAAACTAAGTGATTATTCGCAAATTAGGCTGAGACTTAAATTAGGTTTGAATTACTGAGGATAATTTAAGGGGCACCCTTATAAGGATTGAATTGCTTCTATAAAGAGATATGCATTCAGTACAAAAAATGAAAATGCTGGTACTATCACCAGCCAAGGATCTTTGATCCGTATTCGTACAGCCACACCCATCAACATCAAGAGGGAAAGGCCTCCTGCAGAAAAGACAAGTAAAGGAGGAAAGACCAGGCCGACCAGTAAGCCTAGAGCACCAAAAATCTCCAGTGTAGCTGTGAGTGCTCCAAATTTGGCAAGACCAAAACGAATAAACTCCTCCTTCATTTTGTTTGAAGAAAAAAATGCAACTCCATACGCAACAAAAGAAAAACTAGAAAAAATCACTAGCAATTCGCGTATTCCCATCAAGAAATCCAGTTAAGGGAAACTGCAGCAACAAATAGACAAAGGGTCAATAATGCTAGCGATGGGATACGTTTTGAAATTGGGTTATTTACTTTGAAGTGAAAATATTGAGCACTAATCATCAGAAAACCCATCAGCAAAGCAGGAATCAAAACCAAAGAAGGAAACCAAATACCAACAACAAGCAAGGTTGCTAAGACAAGTTTAGTTGAACCAACCACGGATCGAGTAAGCACACTGAGTTCATACTGATTAAATTCTTCAACAATATTGTCAAACCTAAAAACCCAAACTACTAATATAGAAATAGCAATAACTAGCTGGGCCAAGAGAGAAAGTGTAAGGATCATAAAATAAATTGTTTAGGCCCAAGCTAAATATGTTAGTTAGGTGAATGAAAAATTACAATCAAGTTAGGAATTAAATTGATTTTTACTGGCTGTATTATACTTGTATTTACCTAGCCCAAGCATGCACTAATAGAAATTCAAAAACCACTTTTTCATCAAAATATCAGATGATAGTGTATTTTGGTTTACCCCCTTAGGGGAAGAAATACTTTTGCTGGTAAATAGAATCTAAATTAACCAATCTGGCTTAGTGGTTACTATTTCAGCTTTCAATTGATTAAGTAAATTATATATCCCAAAATAGGTTCTATTCACATATAATCCGTGTCTTGAACCTCTAGCTTGATTGGATTTTTTAAACATTTTATCATTTGCAATTCGATCGCCAAGCTGAAAGATTTCATTAAAAAACTCATTGTTAGAAAAATCAAATTTTTCAACATGAAACGGAGTTCCCAACAAAGTGATCATCTCAGAAAAAATTGACTTAAAATAATTTTTTTCCTCTTCAGAATCTTTGTCTGATATAAATTCCAAATCATAAAATATCTGATTTAACTCCTCTTCTTTGATGAGCAAATCTTTCTTGATTAAAGAAAAATATCCCTTGTAAAAGTCCTCTGGAATTACTTTAACACATCCAAAATCAATAATCCCTAAAGTCCCATCCTCTTGAATAATAAAATTTCCTGGATGCGGATCTGCATGCACTTGTTTCAAATTATGCACTTGGTGATGGTAAAAATCCCATAAAGCTTGACCTATTCGGTTTCTTTGTACTTGGGAAGGGTTTGTTTCCATCCACTCTTTTATGTGCTTTCCCTCCAACCAGTCCATGGTAATTATTCGATCCGAACTAAGCGAATCGTAATACTTGGGAAAACGAAGATTGGGGATGGTTGAGCAGGATTCAGAAATTTCCCTTGAACGTTTTATTTCCAAGGTATAATCTGTCTCCTCCAGCAATCGCTCCTCCACTTCCTGCATGTAATGATTCAGTTCCTGCTCGTTCATATTTAATAAACGCAACGCAATTGGCTTAACAAGTTTCAAATCTGAACTAACTGAATCACCCACTCCTGGATATTGGATTTTGACAGCAAAGGTCTTAACTCCTTGGGTTGCTTGATGCACCTGACCGATGGATGCCGCATTGATGGCTGACCGGCTGAAAGTGTCAAAGAGTTGTTCGGGGGTCTTTTGAAAATGCTTCTGGAAGGTCTTCACCACCAAGGGATAGGACAAGGGGGGGGCAGTGTATTGCGCCATCGAAAATTTATCTTGATAAGCCCTTGGAAGAAGATTTTTATCCATGGACATCATTTGAGCCACCTTGAGTGCAGAGCCCTTGAGTTCACTTAATGAATTATAAATATCAGAGGCATTATTCTGATGCAATTCCTCGCGATTAAGTGCAGGATTAACCATCTTCTTGGCATAATGCTTGACGTAATTCCCCCCTACTTTCGCTCCTGTAGAAATAAATTTAGCTGCACGCTGAACTTTAGAAACAGGAATAGATCCCTGTTCTTTTACCTTGTCAGACATTTCTTATTTGGTTTGGTAAAGAAACTTCGCAAAGTCTAAAAAAGAATCTAGGGCACTTTTGCCCATCAGGTCAAATGCGAAATTGACCGACTTTTCGATAGCGGCATCTGTTTTTTCAAATCGTGGACTGGTATCATCTAGCCAATAACGAAATACAAAAGCTACTTGTAGCCAAAGCGCCTCATCGTACTTTTCTGTAAGTAAGGGTCGGGTAGCTATTTCCTGGGTTTCTTTACCTTCCATGATTAATTCAGAGGCAAAGTCAGAAAACTTTTCTTTGAATTCACGAGTATCTCCCGGCAACTTTTTGAAGGTGGCTACTTTATCCCCATACAGGGAGAGTAAGTAGGATCTGTTTTTTTTGAGCTCCTCCACCCAAGTAAATAAAAAAGAAAGAAATTTTTCGCGTACTGCATACTCCTTGTACACTTCTTGCTCCTCCAATTGGCGAAGTGTTTCATCAAATAAAGCCACCCAAATCGAGGTCTTTATGGATTCAAAAGAGGTGAAATAATTGTAAAAATCGGATTCTTTGATTTTTAAATCTTTGGCAAATTTAAAAATGGAAGTAGGTTCTTTCCCATGCTCAAGGACATGCGAAATAAAACCTTCCAAAATCAATTTTTTGTAATCTTTTTTTCCTGTTTTCTTTTCTACTGCGGTATCCATCTGTCTTCATGAAGTATGCACTAGTAACTCCAAAACAATACATCTGGTTTGGTTTAAATAAAAAAAAGTCGGAATTCTTTCCGACTTTTTCTTTAGGAATGGAAACATTTAACTAGTTACCTTCTCTAGGACCAAATTGTGGTTGGTGTAGATACACACATCCGCAGCAATGTGCAAACTTTCTCGAACCATCTCTTCGGCAGAAAGCTGTGGGGCAAATTTTTTAAGGGCTCTTGCCGCTGATTGTGCATACACACTCCCTGAACCAATAGTCGCAATCTCCATATCAGGCTCAATCACATCCCCATTTCCCGAAATAATCAAAATATCGTTTACATCTGCCACAATCATCATGGCTTCCAAGCGGCTAAGCATACGATCCATACGCCATTCTTTGGCAAGCTCTACGGCAGCCCGCTTCATGTTATTGCCAAATGCGCCTAGCTTCTCCTCGAACTTATCCAAGAGAGTAAAGGCATCTGCGGTGGAACCAGCAAACCCAGTAACGATTTTTCCTCCTTGAAGGACTCTGATCTTCTTTACAGTGCTTTTGGCTACTGTATTGCCTAACGTCGCTTGACCATCAGCACCAATAACAACCTCTCCATTGTGCCGAATGGCTACCACGGTGGTGGATTTAATTTTTTCCATGGAAAATTTAAGTTTCTGGAGTTCCAATACTACACTCCATTTTGCAGATACATTCAAAAACCATACAAAAGCAAAAAGTCCTTGTTACACAGGACTTTTTGACAGGTAGTTTTTAGATTAAGATACGCACCGGATCTTCCAACAATCCCTTCAGTGTCTGAAGGAATGCCGACCCTACTGCACCATCTACGACGCGGTGGTCGCAGGAAAGCGTTACTTTCATCACGTTTCCTACTTTCATTTGACCTTCTTTCACAATGACTGTTTCTTTGATTCCTCCCACTGCCAAAATACATGCATCTGGTGGATTGATGATGGCCGTAAATTCATCTATTCCAAACATTCCCAAATTAGAGATGGTAAACGTATTGCCTTCCCAATCTTTTGGTTGAAGTTCTTTGTTTTTGGCCTTTTGGCCTAAGGATTTGGCTTGATTCGAAATCTGACTTAAGGACAATTGATCTGCAAAACGGATCACAGGGACTAAAAGTCCTTCCTCCACTGCTACGGCCATTCCGATATGGATATGGTCGTTGTAGCGAATCTTATCTCCCAACCAGCTAGAATTTACTTTAGGATTTTGGCGCAATGCCGCTGCAGATGCTTTGATCACCAAATCATTGAATGAAATCTTTACAGTACCAAACTCATTCATGCTCTTTCTAGCTTCAATTGCTTTATCCATGTTGATTTCCATGGTCAAATAGAAGTGTGGGGCTGAATATTTACTTTCAGCCAATCGCTTGGCAATGGTTTTACGCATTTGAGAAACCTTCTCTTCTCTGAAGCTTTCCTGACCCAATACTGCACTGCTCACTGCTTGGGAAGAAATCACCGGAGAACTCACAGCTGTCGCTGTAGGCACAAAGGTTTCGATATCCCTTTTGACAATTCGTCCACCTTCCCCAGTTCCGGCTACTTGACGAATGTCCACACCTTTCTCTGAAGCTATTTTTTTGGCTAATGGAGATGCTTTAACACGCTCGTTCCCAGATAAACTAGTTACAGGAATTGCAACTGACACTTGATCAACCTCAGGAGCAGGATTAGTCGCTGCTATGGGTGAAGCAGGACTGGCTACTTCAACTGGGATTGGAGCCTGTCCCCCACCCTGATGGGCTGCCAAAAGGCTTTGAAAATCGGCTCCTTTTTCTCCAATCACTGCAATGACTCCATCTACTGGAACACTTCCACCTGCTTCCACACCGATATACAATAGTACTCCATCATCGTACGATTCCAATTCCATCGTAGCCTTATCTGTTTCTACTTCTGCTATAATTTCACCAGACTTAACAGACTCACCTACTTTTTTCAACCAAGTAGCGATTGTGCCTTCTTGCATGGTATCGCTCATTTTTGGCATGGTCACCACGGTAGCAGGTATCGAGGAGGTAGAAACAACGGCAGTTTTTGATTCAGCCACAACAGGTGCTGGAGATGTGGGTGGATTTACTTCTTCCGCTTTTGTCACTTCTGCAGGTGTGCCTGAGAGCAAATGTTCGAAAGCTTCTCCTTTGTCTCCGATTATTGCGATGATTCCATTGACAGGAACCGAATCTTTTTCTTTAATTCCAACATAAAGCAAGACCCCTTCTTCGTAGGATTCCAACTCCATGGTAGCTTTGTCAGTTTCAACCTCTGCAAGAATGTCACCAGGCTTTACGGAATCACCTACATTTTTCAACCAGGATGCAATCACACCTTCTTCCATGGTGTCACTCATTTTTGGCATTCTAATTATTTCGGCCATGTTCTGTCTATGCTTGTAGTTTTTAAGTGTCCAAAAATAGTTCTTAAAAACGCTTTATTCAAATTTATATCTTGTATTTTCCAATCAGTTTTTGACCTTTTCCGAGCATGCCATTACTTCCTTCGCCTAAGTTTAAAAGACCTAACTTCCTGTTTAATGGCCACTTAGAAACCATATTTCCTGCCCTTTTTAGAAAAGTAACCCTTTTACCAACCTATCGAGAGAAGGTGGAAACCCCAGATGGAGATTTTTTAGAATTGGATTGGCACCGAATTGGAAGTACAAGATTAGTGGTAATTAGCCATGGATTAGAAGGGAGTAGTAATCGATCCTACATGCTAGGCATGGCAAAAGCAATGCTAGCGCAAGGAATGGATGTATTGGCATGGAATTATAGAGGCTGTGGAAATGAGCTAAATCGAAAAGCAATTTTTTACCATAGCGGTGCAACCTATGATTTAGACACTATCATCAACCATGCTGCCCCTGAATTTGAAGAGATTTACCTGATTGGATTTAGTTTGGGGGGTAACCTTACCCTAAAATACCTCGGAGAAAAACGAGAAAGAAATCCAAAAATCAAAAAAGCAATCGCAATTTCTGTTCCACTTGATCTTGGAAATTCTTGTGATCAAATTTCAAAAACTGCATTTGGTCTATATACACGTCGATTTTTGAAAAGCCTCCAGAAAAAAATTGAAAAAAAATCATTTCATTTTCCCACCGAATTCTCAATAGATAAATTTTCTTCCATCCAAACCCTTCGGGATTTTGACAATACCTTTACGGGTCCCTTACATGGTTTTTGTGATGCGGAGGAATATTACCAAACAAATTCTTCCTTGCAGTTTTTACCCTACATCACCCTTCCAACACTTGTAATTAATTCCAAGAATGATCCTTTCCTCAGTAACTCTTGCTTCCCCGAAGCCTTAGCAAAAAAATTAAACCACGTGTATTTTGAGTTCCCCAAGCATGGCGGACATGTTGGTTTTAAAGTGAAAGGACGGAGAAAAACCTATTACTCCGAATCGCGAGCTGTTGAATTTATTTGCAAGGATCGCTAACTTCCAAAAAATTTAGCCGAACTTAAGTCTATGTGTGGAAGATATTCCCTTGCCAAAAGTAAAATCGAACTAGAAGAACGCTTCCAGGCGGAGATGCTGGCGGACTTTACCCCGAGATACAACATTGCCCCCACTCAACTAGTACCTGTAATCACCTCTGCAAGTCCCAAGGGATTTTCCTTTTTTTATTGGGGCATTACCCCAGATTTTGGGCAAAATAAGCCCGTCTCGGCCAAACTAATCAATGCACGAGCTGAAACTGTACATGAAAAGGCTTCCTTTAAAAATTCATTTCAATCTAGAAGGTGTATCGTTCCCGCTGATGGATTCTACGAATGGAAGAAAGTAGGAAAGAAAACTAAAATTCCACATCGGTTTACCCACAGAGAAGAGCAAACATTTTCTTTTGCAGGTATTTGGGAGGAATATGAAACGGTTACAGGAGAGTCACACCACACCTTTTTAATACTTACTACCAGTCCAAACGAATTGGTAGCAGAAGTTCACGATAGAATGCCAGTTATTCTAAATCCAGACCAAGAAAAAAAATGGTTGGATAGCTACAGCTCTCTGGAAGATTTAATTTCAATCTTAAACCCCTATTCAGCTGAACATATGCTCAGCTATCCTGTTTCTCCATTAGTAAATTCGGTTCAAAACGACTCCCAAAACCTACTTCGGAAAACATCTCCTATGGATCAATTTGGAAATTATACCCTTTTTGGATAACCATACCAAACCCTTCCAATTCGTTTTTTCCTAATAGTGCGGTTGTTTAGTAATAAAAATTTAACCCTCCCATTTAACTTAAAATCATGTATACCTCACGGATTTTAGCGGCAGGCCATTATGTACCTGAACGAATCGTAACAAATGAAGAACTTTCCCAGATGATGAACACCTCCAACGAGTGGATCGTCGAGCGTACGGGAATTCAAGAAAGACGATGGTATACTCCTGGAGTGGATACCGTAACCAACATGGCTGCTAAAGCGAGTAAGATGGCTATGGAGCGCGCTAAAGTGCAGCAAGATGACATTGATTTCATCCTTTTTGCAACTATTACTCCCGATTATTTTCTACCTGGAAATGGAGTACTACTTCAACGAGAGATGGGCTTCAAGACCATCGGTGCCTTAGATATTCGAAATGCTTGTTCTGGGTTTATTTATGCCCTCTCTGTAGCAGATCAGTTTATCAAAACAGGCATGTATCAAAAAATATTAGTAGTCGGCGCGGAAATTCAATCTTCGGCATTGGATAAAAGTGACGAAGGTAGATCAAGTGCGGTGATTTTTGCAGACGGTGCTGGTGCCGTAGTGGTGGGAAGAGCGGAAGCGGGACAGGCTGGGATACTCAGCACCCACCTGCATTCGGAGGGGTCCCATGCCGAAGAACTTTATTGCATAGCTCCAAGCTCAAGTGGGAAAGAAAGAGTTTCCAAAGAGTTGATTGAACGTGGAGACTTTTTTTTGAAGATGAATGGAAATGCAGTTTTTAGGCATGCCGTGGTTCGCTTTATGGAAGTGATCCAAGAAGCTTTGGCTTTCAATAAACTTAAAACGGAAGACATTGATCTTCTTGTACCCCACCAGGCAAATTTACGCATCTCCCAATACATTCAACAAAAATTAGATTTGCCTGACCAGAAGGTATTCAATAACATCATGCAACTTGGTAATACTACTGCAGGAACGATCCCTATTGCATTATCACAAGCTTGGGAACAGGGTCGGCTGCAGGAAAATGACCTGATTTGCCTAGCTGCTTTTGGCTCAGGTTTTGCTTGGGCTTCAGCCATGCTTCGTTGGTAGGTCTATGGAAAACCATCTAGACTTAGCTCTTTGGTTAGACAATTCGATTGTAATCAGGCAAAACAAATTGAAAGCTGATTTTCTTGATCTTTTTGAGCAAGTAGGTAACACCTTTTCTAATAAAAAATTAACTTCTTTTTTCGCGAATTCAAAGGGTAAAAAAATCTCAAAAGGAAATCAGCTGCATGGTTTCCCCTACCTTGTTTTGGACTTTGTACGTGATTTTAATTTGGATTCGGGGTGCAATATCCGGTTGGTAAGTTGGTTTGGACATGGATTATTTTGTTGTGTGTATTTTGGCAAAAATGTAAGTCATGCCTCTGATCTATTCCTAGAAAGTGGATTTCAGTTGGGTAGAGAAGACAAACCCTGGGACCTGAAGTTGCAATTGGAAGTATTGGAAGCAAATAGGTCAATACCTAAAGTAGATTCCAAATCCAAACTCTGGATCAAGCAGATACAGCTACCGATAACCAAAAAGCAATGCCTTCAAATTTTGAAAGAGGAAGTGGATTATATTCTGAAGGTTAAAATAAACTAGTAAAGTAAATTCTAAGGATTTAGTTTACTTTTAAACAGGAATTGATTTTCTACGTAGGTATAGGAAAATATTCCAATTGAGCGTACCCAAACAAACGCCAACCTATTTTAAGAACCCGATCTGCCATGAAAAAAGCGTTGATTTTACTGGTATCCCTCCTTCATTTTTCATTAGTAGCACAAACTTCAAAAATCGCAGTGGTGTACAGCAGTGATTCATTGATTGTTGGGAGTGGCTTGGTTGAAAATCAGGTTCAAATAGGGCTTTGGAAATTTTATACCACAAAAACGAACATACTCCTTACAGAGGGGACGTTCAAAAATGGATTACGAGATGGGCAATGGAGCAGCTTTTACTCAAATGGCAAGCGAAAAGAACTTGCAGCATACCGTGAAGGAAAACTTTTTGGGCCAGCCCGTTATTTTGACACCAATGGATTTCTAATTAAAGAAATGATTTTTCAGGATAGCGTTAGGGTGGGCAGGTACACAGAATACTATGGAAATGAGTTAAATGATCCCTATCAAGACCCAAGTCAAATCAAAGTTGAAGGGAATTATTTAGAAGGAAAAAAGGAAGGACAATGGCTATCCTATTTTCCAAGTGGGGAACTTGCTATACGCGAATTTTTTGTTGCAGGTTTAAGACAAGGTCCCTACTTTGAATTTGACTTGGAGGGAAATGTACTAGTAGAGGCCACAGCAATGAAAGGCCAATTTGACGGCCCATTTAAGACATTTTCTTATTCCAATCTCATTCTTCAATCTGGCACTTATAAAAATGGTGCCAAGATAGGACCCTGGAAATCTTACTTTCCTGGAACAAAAATTGAAGAATCAGAGGAGTATTACGACGAAAATGGCAATCGAATAGGCGAATGGATTTATTACTATGAAACAGGTCGAATCGCAAGAAAAGAACGCTACGAAAACAATGTAGCCGTAGGATTATGGGAGGAATACTTCCCAAATAAAAGCCTTTCCAAACAAAAAACTTATATTTTGGGTGTGCCTGAAGGAGCCTACATCGAATTCCATAGTTCAGGACGTACCTCTGTTCAAGGAAATTACGAAGGGGGCGCAAAAGTGGGGGTTTGGAAAAACTATTATCCCGATGGGCAACTTTATTCCATTGGAGAGTATAAAAATGACCTGAAAACCGGGTTATGGAAATATTTTAACAAAATTGGCATCTTAGTAGCAGAAGGAGAATACGTGTTGGGAATGGAAAATGGGCAATGGGTCTATTATTACGATGGCGGTCAATTAAAGTCTATAGGATCCTACAATCTGGGTTTCGAAAATGGAATATGGGGGCTTTTTTATGACAACAAACAATTGACACAAGAAGAATTTTGGGACAATGGTAAACTTTTGAATGTAGGAGACTATGCAACCTACGAGGGGAAGGAAACAAGAGAAAAAGGAAGTTTAAAAGATGGGAATGGGACAAGAATTACCTACTACGTCACTGGGCAAAAAGAGTCTGAGGGGAATTACCTTTCAGGCAAACCGTCAGGATTATGGAAATACTACCACGAGTCAGGACGGATCGCCTCAGAAGGAATAATGAATGATGGCAAAAAGGAAGGGCCTTGGAAATTTTTCAATTCAGCAGGAAGACTAGAAGATCTACTCCAGTTCAAAGAGGATGAAATCCAATACCCCACCGAAAGAGATCGCAATCCATAAACAATCCAATCTAATCGCGGTTAGAATGAAAACCGAAACTCATGTTTGGATTATTTAAGAAGAAAAGCGAAAAAGAAAAACTTCAGGAAACCTACGCGAAAATGATGGCAGATGCGCACAAACTTTCACATAGCAATCGCACTGCAGCAGACAAGTTGATGGCTGAAGCAGAAGAGGTAGCTAAGAAAATTGACAGCTTGAATCAAGGGTAGTTTTACTCATTTTCGGGAATAATCGTCCTGCAAGCGGACAATATCGTCTTCATCGGAGGGATGATTTTCATCAGAATGCATCCAAATTTCCGCAACAATCCCCCAGTCATTTGTACCAATCAATCGATGACGCTCTCCTTGCTGTAGAGAAACCACTTCACCCACTTCCATAGGTAGTAGCGGTCCTTGGTTATCGTCCATACTTCTACTAATTCCGGCACCTCCTGCTACTAAAGTCCATAACTCTGCCCGACGGTAGTGGTACTGCCACGAAAGCCGTGCCCCGGGAGCCACCAACAAAAATTTGGGACTCAACTTCTGAGTAAATTGGGCTTCAGGAAGGGATACCTCAGTGAAAAATGTATCTTTAAATTGTCGAATTTGGCTTTCATCCAGTACAAAAAACCCGCCCCATGGACGCTCAAAATCTTTGTTTGAAATAGAAAACCCTGATTCGGTTAAATAGCGTTCAACGAGTTCAGCAAGTTGAGATTTATCCAAATTAGGCGAAAAAATAAGTGACTTCATGGACTAGAATTTAAAAGAAACCAAAGTTAATCAATTTTCTAATTTTCAACTTGGTGGAAATCAATTTTGATCTCAGGCAATCGCAAGATCCCAAAAGTGGTATGCAACTCAACTTCATCATTTTCTTAAATTAATAGCCTATAGCTTCTTTGATTTTTTTTAAAAAGTATTTTTCAAGCCGTTAACTTTTCACGTATTTGCGTTTACAATTTCCTTACATAAATGCATCTAATTAATCCCCAAAAGGCACTTTCCAAAATTGAAGGCGTAGTAGAGGCAAAAAACTACCTGCTAAAACTCCGACTAATTAAAAACCTCTACCAGAAAGATGCTTCCACTGCAAATGAAATCTGTGGAAGCATGGGGATTTCACTTCCGACCGTCAATACTCTCCTTTTGGATTTAATCCGCTCAGGGGAAGTTATCAAACAAGGTCGTGCAGCCTCTCAGGGAGGAAGAAAGCCTGACCTGTACCGATTAGCTCCTGATGCCTTTTACGTGGTAGCTGTTGATTTAAGTAAGTATGCAGTTAATCTGGCTTTGTACAATTGTCAACACCAACAAGTAACCCAAAAGGCTGTCCACAAAATCGTCCTGAACAACGAAGAAGAAAGCTTTGAGGAATTATGTCAATACTTAGAAACTTACATTTCTGAATCAGGTATCCCAAATCAAAAAATAATTGCTATCGGAATTTCGATGCCTGGTTTGATCGATTCCAAGGCGGGTATCAACCATACTTATCTCAATTTTGACGACAAAAGTTTACAAGCTCACCTAGAAACTAGATTTCCACAGACTATTTTTCTTGAAAATGACGCTCGAGCAATGACCCTAGCAGAATTCAAATTTGGAGCTGCAAAATCAGCTCAAAACGTATTGGGAATTTTTGTGGGTTGGGGGATTGGATTAGGAATCGTCATCGATGGAAAATTATACCAAGGTAGCTCAGGCTTTGCTGGAGAATTTGCCCACTCACCCCTTTTTGAATCCCAGGAGATCAATTGTACCTGTGGTAAAAAAGGTTGCTTGGAAGCTATTGCCTCAGGTGCATCCATTGTACGTATGGCAGAACAAGCACTCCAGCTGGATAAGGATAGTATTCTAGCGCGAATGGTCAAAGCAAACAAAGGGCCACTTCATCCAAGCATGGTAGTCAATGCAGCCAGGGATGGAGATCAGCGAGCCATTACAATTTTATCAGATGTGGGTCTAAATCTTGGGAGAGGCATTTCCATGCTTATCCAGTTACTCAATCCAGAACTTATCATTTTGGGTGGTGCAGTAGCCGAGGCAAATCAATACATTTTGACTCCTATTCAGCAAGCGCTTAATGTTTACAGTATGGCCAAATCACGAGAAAAAACACAAATTGCTCTTTACCAACTCGGAAATGAGGTAGGATTGGTCGGAGCCATAGCGGTAGTGAATGACAATCTATTTGAAGAAGTCCTTTCAAAGCCAAGTTAAAATCAACTTTTTTCACAGGTCACTACCCCCTTACAATTAACCAGCAATTTTCTTTCAATATAACCCATCCCAGTTCGTAGCAAAACTGAACCGATTGTCCATTAGGTAGAAGGCCCTGATGGGTCATGTACCTAACATTAAATCCCATTATTAACAATTGTTCCTTGAGAACTTTTGCCTGTTTTTTCTCCTCTGGAAGTTTGGCTAATAAAATCGACCTATTTCGCTTCAAAATCGCATTGATAGTTTGTATCCCCTTATTATGAATGGAATTTTGCTGATTGTTGAAGGTATTTCTACAGCCATCGTCACAAAATTTCTTATCTGATCTCCCTTTGAGGCTTAGGCCACAACATTGGCAGAATCTCTTTTCTGTATACATTATTCAAAAAGTTTAGATGGGAAGAAAATTGCTTCCCTTTTATTAAAAAATATCTGATAATCCGCAATCTTTCTAATCGCTAAAAAACTGGTTGAATCACGGTGGTAATCGTCGGCAGAATTTATTCCACAGCTCACAGCTAATCTAAATAAATTTCAAGCCTTATTTTTCTTTGGTCACTGGTTACAAAGCGGATAATCAGAAAATAATATTTTTTATCATAACTAGGAAAAATCTTAGCCTACTTTTTAATGCCTACGAGTCGAACCACTGCGGATTCTCCTACATGGTAAAGCCCTTCATTCAGCTGAACAGTAGTCTCTTCACTAAAGTGAATTTCAAAATCCGAAAAATCAGATTCAAGTTCTTCCAATGAAAAAAGCATACTCCATTCTTTTGGACCCCCTGCTCGTTCATTGACTGAATTGTACTCCAAATGGCGCTTAGAAAACCCTTCCACTATTAAATACCCTCCAGGCTTTACGAGTCGAGCAAGTTTCTGATGGAAAAATTTTCGGACAGGACCTGGAAAATGAGCATAGATCAATACTAAAGCATCAAAACTTTCTTCCTTTGCATCAAAGTCATCTAAGCTAGTCACTTCATAATCAATTTCAACTCCCTTATCAGCAGCCAATTGCATCGCTTTTATTCTTGCGGCATCACTTTGATCGAATGCAACTACTTCCCATCCACAGCATGCTGCAAAAACTGCATTTCTACCCTCCCCCTCAGCAGGAAAAAGTGCTTTACCAGGAGGAATTTTTTTGAACTCACTACTAAAAAATACGTTCGGAGATGTTCCGTAAGCATAAACTTCGTCCCCATAACGTGCATTCCAAAAATCTTTCATCTTTTTATTTTTTAAAAACCCAAGTATCGTCAAATTAATACAAACAGCGACTAATTTTTTAAAAGACAAAAAAAAAGGGAGCAACTAGCACGTGCCCCCTTTCTTTTGAATCTATCCATTTAAAATTTGCGGTATTTTCCACCAAGGTATTTATTCGCTTTTCGCTCAGCAAATTTCGCTTTTTTACTATTCCAATGGAGCGTTTCATTAGGAAAACGCCCAGCAATCACCCCTAGAAGGATGGTCTCCGTCAAGCGTGCTGCATATGAAAATGGAGCACTACAGTCACCCTTACCTAGGCAAGCATCCACAAATTGATGGTAATGTTTTTTACTCTCCCCTGCATAATCCTTCACAGGTTCCCCCAAATTGAAAGGAGCCACATCAAATTTTTGATACTCCCCGTTCACGATCCATCTTGGTAATTGCTGGAAGTGAGGTAGCAGTAGCCTCCCCTTTTCACCCATAAACATCGCTCCCTGGTCTGGAAGCATATCCCCATTGGGAAGAATCAAATCCTCGTGCTGGTCTGGTGCTCCTGGTCCATCGTACCACACCCACTTCAAGGTATCGGTGGTATACGGCGTCGCAGGGAATTCGTAGGTCACTATATTGTTTTCTGGAAAACCAAAACCTGTCGGTTTTCTACATTGATTAACTATGGTCCGTGGCACATCCAATTGGAGTGCATTGTAAGGTGTATCAAAAATATGAACGCCCATATCTCCTAAAGTTCCGCAGCCATAATCCAAGAGTTTTCTCCAGTTACCTGGATGGTACACCCCTTCCTTATAATCACGCACTGGAGCGGTCCCAAGCCATAAATTCCAGTTCAAGTTGCTGGGTACAGTATCTTTACCATTGGGTTCTTTCCCGTCATATCCCCAGTTTTTAGGAGACCAGGCACGGACCGTATGCACTTTACCTATAATTCCAGATTGAATAAGAAGAGTAGCCAGTTTGTAATCGTAAAACGAGTGAACCTGGATACCCATTTGAGTAACCAAATTCTTATCCTCTGCCATCTTTTTCATAGCTCTTGCTTCTGTCACATGGTGAGTCAGTGGCTTTTGACAATAAACTGCCTTATTCATCTCCATTGCCAATAAGGAAGCAGGTGCATGCGTATGATCCGGTGTGGATACCACCACCGCATCGATTTGATCTTCCATTTCCTTTAAAAGAAGGCGATAATCACTGTAAGTTTTTGCTTGCGGATATAAAGCGGTTGCATTACTTAGAGCATTGGAATCCACATCACACAAGGCTACCACATCCACCATGGAATGGCTAGCGATGGCACGAAGATCTTCCATGCCCATTCCTCCCAAACCAATATGCGCAGTGCGAAGTTTGCCATTGGCTTGTGCTTTAGCCAAAAGAGTTGGGGCGAGAGATAAGCTGGCAATACCCAGTGCAGACTTTTTGATAAAGTCTCTACGATCGATTACTTGATATGTTTTTTTCATAAAAAAAGGATTTCTTGGGTTTAAGGTAATTCTTTGATTAGGATATTTCGGAATCGGACCAGGTCTCCATGGCCCAGAAATCCAATATGTCCTCGACTACGCGCTAGCCCTGGATGCTCTTTCTTATCTAGAGTACCAGATTGGCTCACCTCTAGGTAGTTGCCTTCCAATATAACTTCTCCATTCAAAATGACAGTAACAAATGGATGATTGATGCGTACCTCCTGCTGATTCCACTCTCCCGTAGGGCGTAAGAAACCCCGCTTGGCAGGCATTACCCCGTACAAGGACCCGTGGTACTGGTAGGCCTGGAGCCCTGCATATTTTTCGGCCTCGTTATCCAAGATTTGGAATTCCTTGCCCACATAGGCTGCATCACCTTCCAGTGGAGCATGAATTCCTAAGCCATTATTTGCTCCAGGTGTTAGTTGAAATTCAAATTGGAGAACAAAATTCCCATATTCTTTCTCGGTATATAAATTTCCTCCTCCCCCTCCTTTTGGTTCGATGACGATCATCCCATCTTTAACAAGATAGGAACTTTTATTTCCCACCCATCCATTTAAACTTTTCCCATCAAACAAGGGTACAAACTCGGTTTCCTGGGCTTGTAAAGTAGCTAAACAAAAAATAAAGTAGAACGCAAGGACTAATCCAATGGTCTGTTGGCGGAATGATTTCATAGCAAAATATGCCAAATGGTTAATTACAAATCTAAAAGAGTTCTTCATTTTTTCACCCCTTTTTATCAAAAATCAGGGACATTCTTAACTAATTACAAGTAGAATCCTTCTTGCCTAAGTGATGGCGCCAAAATTTATCTGCTATTTTTAAAACAGCATCGTCTTCAAAAGCGTTAATACAAAGTCTATCAGGTAGCTCCATGTTGGAACGAAACCCTTTGTTATGAAAGTTAACTCCTACTTAAATTATCCCATGTTTGCTTTAATCACCATGCTTTTCCTTGCCTGTGGCGGGGAAAAAACAACCACTTCAGATTCGAAATACACAAACGGAAAAGTAGCAGAGAAAAAAGAAATTTATTCAGCATCACAGCAGATTGCCACTTTCGCGGGAGGTTGTTTCTGGTGTGTAGAAGCTCCTTTTGAAGATTTAGATGGGGTTATTTCGGTTGTTTCTGGCTATGCAGGAGGAAAAGAAAAGAATCCAACTTATGGAGATGTCTCGGCAGGCAAAACATCCCACCGGGAATCTGTTCAAATCACTTTTGATCCTGAAGTAATCAGTTATGCGGAATTAGTTGATATTTTCTGGCAAACCTATGACCCTACAGATGTTGGTGGGTCATTTTTTGACCGAGGTAGTCAATACGAATCTGCCATCTTCTACCACAACGACCTACAAAAAAAAGTTGCAGAAGAAAGCAAAAAGCGCCTAGATCAATCCAAGCGATTTTCTAAACCTGTGGCTACGCCTATCATTAAGTTTACCAATTTTTATCCTGCCGAAGACTACCATCAGGATTATTACAAAA
>JAURGC010000200.1 GCA_030833985.1 Algoriphagus sp.
CATCCCTTTCGCTACCTAACTCTAGCAAGCACAGGCAAACAATTTCCTCAGGTCCGAACGGTAGTTCTGAGACAATTCACTGCTGATTTGGAATTCTTGGTGTACACCGATGTTCGATCTTCCAAAGTACAGGAGTTGCTTGAGGCCCCCCGTGCAAGTTTACTTTTTTACCATCCCAAAAAGCAGGTGCAAGTACGGGTCAAAGCCTTGGCTACAATTCATGTAGGAGATGAGCGAGCTCTGGAGCATTGGAAGCGAGTATCCGAGAATAGGAGGGTAGAATACCAAAGCAAACTTGGGCCAGGCACGCGAATTGAATCCCCAACCGTTGGCTGGGAATCTTCCTCGGAACTGGCTCATTTTTCTGTATTGAAATTTTCTCCCCTTTCCATTGAAGTGCTTCAGTTGGCACGAGAAGGACATGTGCGAATCCAGTTTGATTTGGCTTCAGGATGGCAAGGAGCTTGGTTGGTCCCTTGAGGGCATAAAAAAAGTCCCGAGGACTTTGGGACTAATGAGATATGGGGATTTTAAATTAGTTATACCTTCATGATGTCGACTTCCTTCTTGGTGAAAAGCTCATCAATTTTTAAGGAGTAGGCATCTGTAAATTTTTGAACTTGGTCTTCTCCGCGTTTGATGGCATCTTCTGAAGCTCCCTCTTTTTGCAGTTTACGTAAAGATTCGTTGGTATCCTTTCGAACAGATCGGATAGAGATTTTACCTGTTTCGCACTCTGCTTTAGCATTTTTCACGAGCTGAAGTCTTCGCTCTTCGGTCAAGGCAGGGATGGTCAAAATAATGATCTCTCCATTGTTCTGTGGGGCTAGGCCCAAGTCGGAGTTGATGATGGCTTTTTCAATTTCAGAAATGAGGCTGCGCTCAAAAGGCTTGATGGCGAGCGTCCTTGCATCCGGTGTAGTGACAGAAGATACTTGAGAAAGTGGCGTAGGAGATCCATAATAGTTTACAAAAACTCCATCCAATAGGTTGGGCATGGCTTTTCCAGCCCGAATTTTCACCAATTCTGCAGCAGTATGGTCTACTGCTTTTTGCATCAATTCCTTAGCTTCGTCTAGGTACAATTCGATTTCTTCCATGAGTCGGGTTCAGTTTATACAGTGATTAGAGTTCCTATCGGCTCCCCGTTGACCAGTTTGGTGAGGTTCTCGTTTTGGTTCATATCGAACACGATGATAGGGAGATTATTTTCTTGGCAAAGGGTGAATGCCGTCATATCCATGACATTCAAGTTTTTCTCATATACTTCGGTAAAGGAGATGTTTTGAAACTTGGTTGCGGAAGCATCCTTTTCTGGGTCTGCTGTGTACACTCCATCTACACGGGTGCCTTTCAATACGACATCGGATTCAATTTCAATTGCTCTCAAAGCGGCAGTTGAATCTGTGGTAAAGTAGGGATTGCCAATGCCTGCACCAAAAATAACGATTCTACCTTTTTCTAAGTGACGTATGGCTCGTCTACGAATAAAAGGTTCGCAGACACTTTCAATCTTAATACCAGACATCAATCGAGTATACAAGCCAATTTGCTCCAAGGCACTTTGCAGGGCCATGGCATTAATTAAGGTGGCTAGCATTCCCATGTAATCCCCTTGAACGCGGTCTATTCCAGATTTTTCAGCCTGCACCCCTCTAAAAATATTACCTCCTCCAATGACAATAGCGATTTCAACGCCTAGGTCTTTTACTTTTTTAATTTCTTCTGCGTATTGCTGCAAGATTGTTGGATCGATACCATATTTTTTTTCGCCCATCAGAGATTCTCCGCTGAGCTTGAGCAAAATGCGTTTGTATTTCATGGATTGGTAGGTAAAAACAGAGATAAATTTGGGCTTTCCAACCCATTTTCATAAGGTTGGCTAGGTTGAATCATATATTCAACCTAGCAAATATACTTTCTTCCGTTTAGAAATTTAGAACTGTAGGTAAAAATGACGCTTTTTTCTAGAAATGGGATAGCAGGGAGAAGTAGCTTTTTAGAACTGGATGAGCACTTGGTTTTTTTCAACAGATTGCTTGAGTCCTACCCTGACTATTTTTACCATACCATCACCAGGAGATTTAATGCTATTCTCCATTTTCATGGCTTCCAAGATTACGAGCACATCCCCTTTTTTAACTACGTCTCCTGGAGCTACTTTGATATCGAGAATCAATCCAGGCATAGGGGCCTTGATTTCTTTCAGGCTGCCTGCACCCGCAGTATTCATGCCCATTTTTTCAAGTAATAAATCAAAACGATCTTTGAGCTGAATCGTTGTCTTTTTGTGACCCAATCGAATTTGAATTGTTTTGGCCTCCAAATCCAAATCCAGCAATTCTGCTTCCAAAGATTGAGAGCCCTGAATGAGGTGTATTTTTCGATTACCCATCCATTTTAGATCCCAGGTGAGCGCTTGATGGTTGACGAGCGTTTCGTTTCCTTTTTTTTCTACTGAATAAGTGGTGTCTTGAAGGATTACTGAAAACATTCTTGCTTAATTTGTTTTCTAATACTATTGGAGCCAGCTGTTGGCCATGAATTTCTTCAAATATGACTCAAAAACTGTTTTGTCCAAAACTAAATTTTAATACGTTCACGGTCTCTTTGCTAGCACTGCTATTCTTAGGGCTCTTGGAAGGCTGTAAGTCCGCCGAAAGCCTTGGTGTTCAAGAAGGAGGGGAAAAGCTAGAAGAAGTGATCCAGGTTAGCGAGGAGGGTGTTTCTAGCTACCAACCTGCGGCTCAACGGGACATGGACTTGCTTCATATGGACTTGACACTCGAGTTTGATTGGAAAAAACAAGAAGTATACGGAAAGGCAAAACTTAGGCTGACCCCTTATTTCTACCCTCAAAAAATCCTTCGGTTAGCTGCTCAAGACTTTGAACTAATCCGAGTAGCCCAATTTCAGGGGGATAGTTCGGAATTATTGGGTTACCGTTATGACGAGCAGGAGCTTCAGGTGTATTTACCAAAAG
>JAURGC010000112.1 GCA_030833985.1 Algoriphagus sp.
ACTTCGGAAATTTTCTTGGGAGTACTGGCCTTTTTGAGTCCAGAGCCCTGAGGTTTCCAACTACCTTTGCCTGGCTCTTCTTTTTGGATAATTTCCTCCACGTACGTGTTCCACTCCCCGCAGGAAGGACATTTACCAATCCACTTTGGGCTTTGTGCCCCGCAGTTTTGACAGAAAAAGGTGGTTTTTACTTTAGCCACGGTAGAAGGAGGTTTGTTTGGAAATTGGAATTTTATTGGAAATACGAAGTACGGAATGAATTAAATAATGAACACCCAAAGCTGATTTTTGAACGTCGAAGTAGGTAAACGGACTGCTATACCAGCAGCATGTAGTCTAATTTCTTGGCTCTAATATCTTGTTTCTAGTGAGTCTTGCGACTTGCTACTTTAATGCGCTTGCAACCAATCCGTACCCACTCCAACTTCCACTTCGATCGGCACAGGGAGGGAAATGGCATTAGACATCAATCCTGGAATTTCTTTTTTGAGTAGGTCTACTTCGTCTTTGTGTGCATCAAACACCAATTCATCGTGTACTTGAAGAATCAGTTTAGACTTCAAATTTTTAGCTTTCATCCAGGCCTGTACATGGATCATCGCTACCTTGATCAAGTCAGCCGCAGAGCCTTGAAGAGGGGCGTTGATTGCATTTCGCTCTGCAAAACCCCGCATGGTCATGTTGCGACTATTGATGTCCCTGAGGTAGCGACGACGTCCAAGGATGGTCTCTACAAATTCCTGCGTTCGGGCCTTTTCAATCGCTCCATCCATGTATTGTTTAACGGCCGGAAACTCGGTGAAGTAGGCATCGATGATTTCCTTGGCTTCCCCGCGAGGAATGGATAGGCGCTGGGCCAAGCCAAATGCAGAAATGCCATAAATGATGCCAAAGTTAGCGGTTTTAGCCTTTCTTCGCATGTCTGTAGTCACCTCGTCTAGGGGCACCTTGAATATTTTGGCCGCCGTGGTGGCATGGATATCACGCCCTGTTCGGAAAGCCTCCAGCATGGATTCATCCTGAGAAAATGCTGCCATCAAGCGCAATTCAATCTGTGAATAATCGGCAGAAAGCAAGACGAAGTTCTCGTCTCGAGGAACAAATGCCTTTCGGATTTCTCTGCCTCGCGCGGTACGGATTGGAATGTTTTGTAGGTTGGGGTTGATCGAAGAAAGGCGTCCTGTAGCAGCCACAAACTGATTGTAAGTGGTGTGAATTCTTCCGGTTTTGGGGTTGATCATGGTTGGCAGCGCATCCACATAGGTGGACTTCAGTTTGACCATTTGGCGATACTCGAGAATAGCTTCCGCAATCTCGTGTTCGTCCGCTAGCTTACTCAAGATTTCTTCTCCTGTGGCATATTGCCCAGTCTTGGTTTTTTTTGCCTTGGGGTCCAATTTCAATTTTTCAAAAAGTACTTCGCCAAGCTGCTTGGGGGAAGCCAGATTAAAGCGGACGCCTGCCAATTCGTACACACGCTTTTCAATCTCCTTGCTTTCTTGTTCCAAGGTGACCGAGAGCTCCGCCAAGCTTCCTGTATCTATCCGAACTCCTTCAAATTCCATATCGGTCAACACTGGAATCAATGGGTTTTCTACTTCTTCCACCAGCTTCTTTAAGCCATTGGCTTGTAAAATCGGATCCAACTTTCCCTTCAGGCGAAGCGTAATGTCTGCATCCTCAGACGCGTATGCGGTCACTTCATCCTCGTCCACATCCCGCATATTGCCTTGACCTTTGCCTTTTTTGCCGATTAATTCGGTAATCGACACCGGCTTGTACTGCAGGTACTGCTGAGCCAGCCAGTCCATGCCGTGCTTCCCTTCCGGTTCGATGAGGTAATGGGCCAGAAGCGTATCGTACAAGGTTCCTTTGATTTCTATCCCATAGTTTTTAAGGACTAGCAAGTCGTACTTGATGTTTTGACCGATTTTCAAAATGGATTTAGTTTCAAATACCGGACGAAGCAGTTCCAATACCTCTTGGGTTTCTTTTGGATCAGGCCCTACAGGAATATAATACGCTTCTCCTTCCAAGTACGCAAAGGAAAGACCTACCAACTCCGCTCGCATGGCGTCCAAATCTGTGGTTTCTGTATCAAAGCAGATCTCCTTTTGTAGGAGCAAGTAGTCAGTTAGCTCTTGAATGGCCTCCTTCCCTTTGATTTTATGGTAGTTATGCGCGTTGCTATGTATGGTGTCTAAGACCAGGGGAGCCGCAAGTGAAATGGCTTCCCCGTCCTTTCCCTCCTCGAGTTGGATTGAAGGCTGCAAAGCAGGTACACCAAACAAGTCCATCTGTGCTGGGGCGGAAGAGGATGTGGCTGTTTTTTTAGCAGGGCCTTCCTTAAACAAGCGAGCGGCCAGGGTGCGGAACTCCAGTTCAGAAAAAATTGCCCTCAATTTCTCTTCGTCCACGCCGGCATACCGAAGGTCTTCCTCATCAAAATCTACTGGCACATCAATTTTAATGGTCGCAAGTTCCTTGGATAGAATCCCTTGTGCACCAAAGTTTTCCACATTTTCTCTTTGCTTGCCTTTGAGCTGAGCAACATTGGCGACCACTCCCTCTAGCGTTCCAAATTCTTTGAGAAGTTTGACGGCAGTTTTTTCTCCAATCCCTGGAATTCCGGGAATGTTATCCACAGCATCTCCCATCAAGCCCAATATATCCCGTACCTGATCGACGTGTTCGATGTCCCACTTAGCACAAATTTGTTTGGGACCCATCACGTCCACTCCATTCCCCATAAAGGCCGGTTTGTAAAGAAAGATATGGTCGTCTACTAGTTGCCCATAGTCCTTGTCAGGAGTCATCATATAGACTGTAAACCGTTCCTTTTCTGCTTTTTTTGCAATGGTACCAATCACGTCATCTGCTTCAAATCCATCCAGCTCCAGAACTGGTATTTTAAAGGCTCGCACAATCTCTTTTACCCAAGGAATGGAGACAGTAATGTCTTCTGGTTGCTCCAGTCGATTAGCCTTATAGGGGGTGTATTGTTCGTGTCGAAAAGTTGGGGCCTTCGTATCAAATGCCACAGCAATATGGGTAGGCTTCTCTTTTTCCAATACTTCCAAAAGGGTGTTGGTAAATCCGAGCATCACCCCTGTGTTGAGGCCTTTGGAGTTAATTCTTGGGTTCTTACTAAAGGCAAAATGGGCCCTATAAATCAGGGCCATGGCATCCAAAAGAAAAAGTTTATGAGCTTGGGATTGAGACATTCGAACGAGGGATTGGGGTAAGGAAAGAAAGTTTCCGACTTACTAAGATACTACTTTTCCGCAGGAGCCGGAAGTCAAAAGGAATGGGAATTTGACAATTTCAGACAAACTAAGTCACTCTTCTTTTTCGTGCTGTTTGAAGTAATTCCTGACTTGTAAGCTTCGTAGGAAAATAAGGGTCAGCGGAATCAACCACAGCAATTCATTAAAAACCAAATGAAACACCGAGCGCTTGTTCCATCCTAGCTCAGGTACAAAGCCCAAGGTAAACCAGCTGGCAGCGATAAGTTTCCCTGAAATACCTATTAAAATCAACCAAACCCAAGACACCGGGTAAAAGGCAGCAAAAAATATTACAAGTCCAATGACGATTCCAAAGATCCCAAAATAGGAGCTAGGAACAGGTTGAGCTGGAATAATTCCCATGGCCATCCAGTTGACCACTGTGTCACCGAAATACGTGTAGAAGGCTGACCAAGCAATCGTATACATTCCCGCCAAAAGAAGGAGTCCTCGAAAATGCATGGGAAATTTGGGGAAAACAACAGGCTGATCCATGGAAGGGTTGATTTTTAGGGGCGAAATATACACCTTGAGGTAAAATAGGTTTGGAACCTATACAAAACTATCTAATGAATCGAAAAAATAACCTTCCTTCCCTTGGTTTTCTTTTTCTTGGCGCTGCTATTTTCTCCGCCTTAGGGTTTGGAATAGGTAGAAATGTTGGCGAAATCAACCCTCCCATCCTTGATGCGGCAGCGGAACTCATCGGCCTATCTTTCACTGCTCAAGAAAAGGACAGTATGATCAGTACGCTGACGACTCATCGCGGCAACTATGAACTGCTCCGCAAGCAGAAATTGGATAATTCGGTGGGGCCCTCTCTGGTATTTAACCCTCTTCCTCAGGGTTTCCTCCCTAGTCAACACCAAGAATCCTACGACTGGGGGCTTCCTGCACAGGTATCCCTTCCTACTGCCGATGTGGACCTGGCCTTTATGCCCGTGCACCAGCTTTCTGTCCTGATCAAATCGGGGCAATTAACTTCTGAGCGGCTGACACAACTTTACATTGAGCGAATCAAAACACATTCAGATACACTTAAATGCCTAGTCACCCTACTAGAAGAGCGTGCCTTAAATCAAGCTAGGGCTCTAGACCAGGAGCTTGCGGCAGGTACTTACAGAGGTCCTCTCCATGGAATCCCTTTTGGAGTAAAGGATTTGTTTTCACTTCCAGGTACCAAAACCACCTATGGAGCCATGCCTTACAAGGACCAAGTACTCAACGAAACTGCCACCATCATCACCAAATTGGAAGATGCAGGAGGAGTCCTGGTAGGAAAATTTACCCTCGGCGCCTTGGCCATGGGAGACGTGTGGTATGGGGGAATTACCAAAAATCCTTGGAATCTGAAGCAAGGGTCAAGTGGCTCTTCAGCTGGCTCTGCTTCAGCAGTAAGTGCAGGATTGGTGCCTTTCGCTATTGGAACAGAGACCCTAGGCTCCATTGTGTCCCCCTCTACTCGAAATGGCGTCACTGGGCTACGCCCTACTTTTGGAAGAATCAGTAGGCATGGAGCCATGGCACTCAGCTGGTCCATGGATAAGGTAGGGCCCATTTCCAGATCCGTGTTGGACAACGCAATTGTGCTTTCCATCTTGCATGGAAGTGATCCAAAAGATCCGGCTACCCTCCCAGCAGCCTTCAATTATTCAGTAAAAAAAGAAGTAAAAAAATTAAAAGTAGGATACTTTAATTCTTTTTTTGAAGGAAATCGTCCGGGTATTGAAAATGACCGAGCGGTGTTGGAGCTTCTGAAAAATCAAGGAATCATCCTCCACCCAATCGCGTTGAAAACGAGCGTCAATCCGGGGCCTTTGGTTTCCATGTTACTAGTAGAAGGTGCGGCAGCCTTTGACGAATTGACTCGACTTGGTCTAGATGACCAGTTGGTTTCACAACACAAGGGGGCTTGGCCCAATGTGTTTCGTGCAGCACGCTTGATCCCTGCAGTCGAATACATTCAAATGAGTCGCCAACGAAGTTTATTGACCGAAGAAATGCATGCCTTGATGAAGGAATACGATGTAATTGTGACTCCTTCCTTTGCTGGACAGCAACTCCAAATCACCAACTTGACAGGGCATCCTGCACTTTGTCTACCAAACGGATTTGGGGCAAATGGCAGCCCTACGTCCATTACTTTATTGGCCAACCTATTTGAAGAAGAAAAATTAATTATGCTGGGTCGTTTGATTCAGGAAAATTCCGAGTGGCAAGCCCAACGTCCTCCCCTATTTTCGAAATAGACCCCCTTATTGAATAGAATTAAAACTGATTCCTAAACTCAAAAAAGAGGCCTCACAATAAATGTAAGGCCTTTTATTTAGTGGATAATTCCGGAAATCTTGATGTGATTAGGCGAAAGGAATAGGACTTTCTGTGTTGTTTCGATTTTGTATTGATCGATTTTCCCAGTAGCCTGATTCATGTAAAGTTCCCCTAGGGTCGTACTAGTGTAAAACAAATTTTCATCCTTTATTTTAAAAGTAATCCAGGTGGGATAATTCTGCACGTACCGAATTGAAATTTCTTTGACCTTTCCTTTGGCATCAGGCAGCAATTCATGAATAAGCTGATCTGGCGTAGTTCTGGTAGAGTAGGCGGTAGCCAGGGAAGCGACATTGATATCTGCTTCATAAAAAAAGGAAAATTCTTCTTTCCAGTCTTTGGAAGTATAAGGTAGATCGGCAATTTGTTGTTCCCTATTTATTTCTGTGGTTTTCAATACAGAATCCCCATCCAATTTCCCTAACTCAAGGTCCATAAACCCCTTTAAATCAAAATAAGGGAGCTTTTCCAATTTTTGCGTTTCCTGATTTGGCGCGCAAGCAAACAAAAGTCCTCCAATCAAAATGGGAAGGAAGTTGGTAATTTTCATGCGTTTAGTAGTAATATTTCTCCAGTCATTTCTTCAGGGATTTCGATCCCCATAAGTTGAAGGATTGTGGGTGCTAAATCGCCCAATTTTCCATCTTTTACAGAAATTTTTTCTTTATCCACCAAAATAAACGGAACCAAGTTAGTGGTGTGTGCGGTATTTGGACTGCCATCTTCATTGATCATTACATCCGAATTGCCATGGTCAGCGATTACCAACACGGTAAATTCGTTTGCAATAGCTGCCTTGACTACTTTTTCTGTGGCAGCATCTACCGCTTCGCAGGCCTTTACCGCAGCATCAAAATCGCCCGTATGTCCAACCATATCTGCATTTGCAAAATTAAGGCAAATAAAGTTTGCGCTTTTCTTTTTGAGTTCCGCAGTGATTTTGAGGGCAATCTCTCCTGCGCTCATTTCAGGCATCAAATCGTAGGTGGCTACCTTGGGTGAAGGACAGAGAATTCTACTCTCTCCAATAAATTCTTTTTCTCTACCTCCTGAAAAAAAGAAGGTCACGTGGGGGTATTTCTCTGTTTCTGCGATTCGGATTTGTGTTTTTCCGGCCTTTTCCAAAACCTCTCCAAGGGTGTTCTTCAATTTGTCCTTTTCAAACAATACCTGCACTCCTTTGAATGTTTCATCGTAGGTGGTAAGCGTCAGGAAATCTAATTCCAACTTTTTCATATTGAAGTCTATAAAATCTCGTTGACTTAGTGCCTGGGTAATTTCCCTTCCTCTGTCGGTACGGAAATTGAAACACAAGACCATGTCCCCCTCTTCAATAGTAGCAAGTGGTTTATTATCTGCCCCCACTTGAATGATAGGCCGGATAAACTCATCTGTTACCTGATTGGCATATGATTTTTTAATGGAATTGAGCAAATTTTTTGATTTCTCCCCTTCACCATGAACCATCGCATCGTAGGCAAGCTTAATTCGCTCCCATCGGTTGTCCCTATCCATGGCATAATACCTTCCAATAACAGAGGCTATTTTACCCACTGAATTAGAAAGATGGGTTTGAAGGTCATTCAAGTAGGCTAGTCCACCTTTTGGATCTGTATCTCGGCCATCAGTAAAGGCATGAATATACACTTCCTCCATTTCATGGTGCTTGGCGGCATCACAAAGACCTTTTAGATGTTCACTATGAGAATGAACTCCTCCATCAGAAAGTAGTCCAATAAAATGTACTTTTTTCTTACCTGCTTTGGCTCTTGCAAAGGCCGCAGTCAAGACGGGATCCGTGAGTAATTCTCCCTGCTTTACTGCCAAATTGATTTTTACTAAATCTTGGTAGACTACCCTGCCTGCACCAATGTTCATGTGCCCTACTTCAGAGTTGCCCATTTGCCCTTCAGGAAGCCCAACTGCAAGGCCTGAAGCTTCCAGTTTGGCATGTGGATAAGATTTGAATAAGCCGTCTACAAAAGGAGTATTGGCTTTGTCAATGGCAGAAACAGCAGGATTAGTAGCAAGTCCCCAACCATCCAAAATTAATAATAACACGTTCTTATTCATGCCGCAAATATAGTACAATTGAAACCAAAATCTGGTTCAGAATGTTGTTAAATTGCTTAATACGGGTGTTTTTAATGATTTATTTGAGTTGATTTACAGGCGGTTAACTTCATGATTTTAAAAGTTCTGTTGAAAAAAAAGAATTTCCCCGCCTGGCCAAAGGGAACCCTTCAAAGAAGGAAAGGCGTATTCGGAAAAGAAATTGCCTTGAGGCATTTTCAAGCTTTGGTAAACATCCCCCCCTAAAATTGTTAATTTTGGCTTTATGAGACCCTCCTACCTTAGTGAATCAGCAATCGAACA
>JAURGC010000081.1 GCA_030833985.1 Algoriphagus sp.
ATTCCTTCGGGCAGCCCTTTGCCGCAAGCAATAATCATGGCGATTTCGGATCCGGCTGGGAGGTTGAGGAGCTTTTTGACCCGCTTGGAGTCAAAGCCCTCCATCGGGCAGGTATCGTAGCCGGCCGCTTTCATTCCCAACATAAAGGTCATGCAGGCCAAGGAAGCACTTTTGTGCACTGAGATTCGCACGGCAGTTTCACTCACCTCTCGGACCATCGGTTTACGAAGTCCTTGGGTAAGGGCAATTAATTTTTTGACAAAGGACCATCCTGGAAATTTGGTATAAAGCATAGGTACCAATTTGCCGTAATAGCGAAGAGCCAATTTCACTTTTTTATCGCCCTCACCCGATGCCGAAGCAGAGATAAAGTCAAAATTGGCTTTTGCATGGGATTTCCAGCGGTCTCTCCGCGTAAGGACTACCACCAGTTCCCGAGCTGAGGTGGCTGCTTTCTGTCCCATACAGAGCTGGGCCAGGCGATCTTTCAGAGTGGAGTATTCGGGTACGCGCACAAACTGGTAGAGCTGCAGGTTGGAGCTGTTGGGAGATAAGATGGCTGCCTCCAAGCATTTTTGAACGATGGTGCCGTCAAAATTGTCGGTTTGGTCAAATACACGCACAGACCTGCGCTGCTGTACCGCTTCAAAAAAATTCAGTTCCTGGCTCATTTGTTTCTTTTAACTTTTTTTGATTGGTAAAGATGGCCAAAATTTTGAAGTTTACGTTTCAGAATTTAACGTCTGTCGCCCATGTTTTTTACCCTAATTCGCTTGCAATACCTGAAGAGCATCCGCTCCACCAGTTTTGCTAAAAGTGCGCTTGCTACTGGATTTTTGGTATTTATATCGCTTCTGCTCCTTAGCTATGTGTTTTTCGCAGGTTTATTTCTGGGGAGAATTATCGACCAATTTGCAGAGGGGAAGGAGCCCATCTCCTTTCTTAACTCCCTACTCATCTACTTTTTCTTAGGGGAGTTTATGTACCGCTACTTTATTCAAAAGTTGCCGGTCGTGGATCTAGAAAGCTTGCTCCACCTCCCCATCGGGAAAAAGAAAATCGTGTCTGTCTTATTGCTCCGCTCTTTTCTATCCCCTCTCAATCTAATCGCCCTGTTACTTTTTTTGCCCTTTGGGGTGGAGGCAGTGCAGGAGGAATATGGGGTACTGGGTTTAATATCCTGGTTGGGTACCTTGTTGGGAATAAGTTGGTCCCTGCACTGGTTTATGCTTTGGTTCAAGCAGCGCTTTGAAGACAGCTTGTTGGGCCTCGGACTGGTTTTTGTGATAGTCCTACTTTCTGGAGGATCCACCTACCTAGGTTGGTTCGATGTGGGTGCGCTCGTGGCTCCTTTCTTCACCGCTGCTACCCAAAGTGTTTTATCTGCGGTCGGCGCACTGGGCTTGCTGCTCACACTATTTATCATTTGCTACCGATATTATGTATCTCATGCCTATTTGGAAGAGTTGGGAGAAGAAAAGTCTTACCAAGTTTCGGATCAAAGTTTTGGACTATTTTCCCGCTTTGGAGTAGCTGGAGAGCTGGCCAACTTGGAATGGAAGTTGATTATTCGACATAAGAAGAGTAGAACCTACCTGATGCTTTCCGCCTTCTTCTTGTTGTATGGGCTGATCTTCTATACCAATCCTGCCTATCAGACTGAATCAGGGATTTCACCCATTTACATATTTGTGGGAGTGTTCATTACAGGCATCTTTATGATTCAGTATGGACAATTGTTTTTGAGTTGGAACTCTTCCAATTTTGATTTTTTCCTGATGCAAAAAGGTGGTTTGGAAGCCTTGGTACGGGCCAAGTACCTGCTCTTTCTTGGAGTTTCTGGGGTTTGTTTCTTGGCTTCGGTGCCTTACGTGTATTTTGGCTGGGACATCCTGCTGGTGCATGTGGCCACCTTTCTGTTCAACTGTGGTATTCTCGTGCATGTCATTCTCTACGTGGCGTTGTGGAAGCCCAAGCCCATGGACCTCAGCAAGGGAGCTATGTTTAACTACGAAGGGGTAGGTGCCGCCCAGTTTTTGATCATCATCCCTTTGATGGCAGGGCCTTATTTGGTGTATCTTCCCTTTTCTTACCTAATTAATGATTATGCAGGATTACTGGCCTTGGGAGTCACCGGTCTCACAGGCATCCTTGCCTTTGGACCACTTTCTCGTCTCGTGACGCAACGGCTATTGGCCAACCGATTTGAAATTTCCTCTTCCTTCCGACAAGAACTATGATACAGGTATCTCAACTGAAAAAACAGTACAAAGAAGCCGTGGTGCTCGATATTCCCCAACTGGAAATTACCAAAGGAGAATGTTTTGGCTTAGTGGGCAACAATGGGGCTGGCAAGACCACACTCTTCCGAATCATGCTCGACCTCGTACGGACTACAGCAGGGCAGGTCACTTTTCAAGGAGAAGATGTAAGCAAAACCGAGAGTTGGAAGTCTCAGGCGGGGGCTTACTTGGATGAGCAGATGCTCTTGGCCTTTTTAACTCCTGACGAGTACTTTGAAACCTTGCGTAAGATCTACGGACTTTCGGAGGCAGACCTACAGTTGCATTTGAGCAAGTTTGCTGAGCTCTTCAATGAGGAGGTATTGGGCAAAAAGAAATACATCCGCGACCTATCCAAGGGCAATTTGAAAAAGGTGGGTATTGCTGCGGCGATGCTAGGACATCCCCAAGTGGTTTTTTTGGATGAGCCTTTTGAAAACTTGGATCCGAGTTCCCAGATCCGTTTGAAAAAGTTAATCCTGTCCGAATTGGAAACCTCCAAAATCACCTTTTTGATCTCCAGTCACGACCTCAATCATGTGACCGATCTCTGCGACCGCATTGTGCTGCTGGAAAAGGGAAAGGTCATCCGAGATTTGCGTGATAAATCTGAGATGTTGAATGAGCTGGAAACGTATTTTGTGGGGTAAACCCCTTATTTTTAGTTGTTTGTACTTAGGGTGTAACCTAACTCTTTAGGTTTTTAATATTGGACTTTGCCTTGGCTTAGTTAGTAATTTTAACAGCTGTCTTTTCCTTCCTTCCATTTACCCTCCTGTTACTTTGATTTCATAGTTTCCCGTAAGAGAAGCAACTTTTCCCCCTGGAGGGGTAGGGACAGAAAATACCAAGATAAGATCTTGTCCATTCTTGGTAAAGGAGATATCAATCTGAGAGGCGGGTTTACTCCCACTAAGACGGATCTTATCAAGGTTAGGCACCACAAATTCCCATGTTCCGGATGATTCAAATAAGTCAGGAGCCCCAGAAGTAGTGTAAGATTTGTTGCTTCCTTGCACACGAAAATTGAAGTCTGGATAATACTGACTTTCATCCACTTGATTTCGTTTGACATAGCCCGAAGTACCTAGAAAGTAGGAGATTCCTTGCGTACCACTTAATTTTTCAATCGCTAACTCCTCGGGAGTTTTTTGTGGAGGGGTGGGTTCTTCTTTTTTTTCTCCGCAGGAGGCTAAATAAAAAAAACACAGAAAGAATAGGGTAAAAGACTTATTCATCACTTAGTGGATTACGGTGAATTTGATTAGATGTAGCGTGTCACGTGTGCCAATTTGAAGGAAATACAAGCCTGGCTTGAGTGATTGAGTGGAGAAGCCTACCACCCCATTGCCTCCATCTTCTAGGTTTAATTCTCCCAAAACTCTGCCGGAGGCATCTACCAAGGAACTACTGTGGATGGTGCTCACGCTAGTTCCATTCTCAAACTCCAAGTAGAGGTAATTATCGACAGGATTAGGGTAGGCCTTCAAGAAATTGGCATCCTTGGGACGCTCCGGTACAGCAAGTACAATATCTACGCGAACAGTCAATTCGATACTACTGGTATTACCGCTGACATCGGTAACGGTGTACGTAATCTTACTGTCACCCCCATCGGTGCGGGTAAATTCCGATTTGGACAATGTACGATCCTGAATGCTACAGTTGTCACTGCTGCCCTCATCTATATCTTCCCACTTAAGCGTGGCTTTACCTTCAGTATCCAGCTTGATGGTGTAGCTAGTTTTTGCTTTGAGGATAGGTTTGAGCTCATCGACTACGTTGATGGTCACTGTAGCATTTGAAATGTTTCCAGCGGCATCTTTTGCGGTAAATGTGATCGAATTTGTTCCAAGATCCGCACAAGTAAAGGTGGATTTGGAAAGCGTAATTTCGGTGATCCCTATATTATCCGTAGACCCATTGTCCAAGCTTGAAGCTTCGAGAATAGCAGTACCAGAGTCAGGGATCTGTAGCGTATATGGATTTTTTACTACTAAGACGGGCGCTTGCGTATCTGGAGGGGTGGTTGCTAGCGTTTCATAAACCTTGATGAATGTTCGATCTTCTGGCGAACCAACCTTCTCCCCCGAACCAAAAAACACTTTTGCCCCATTAGAGCTGATAATTGTTTCGTTGTAAGTAGGTCGATGAACCGATTCATGCACTTCTCTCGCAAAGGGTTCGGTGAAAGTAGTCCACGCATTTGATGTTTTTTCGTAGGTGTAGACATTAATAAAGTGGAATGGATTTCGATCGTTCACTTCTAATTGTTCATCTATCTTCAAAGACAGGGCTATTTGGTTTCCTGCACCATTTATAGAAACCTTTGCATTTTCATCAGTTGATTTCCATAACTCTATAGATCCTGAAGTAGTTATTTTTGGTCCTTTGATTTGATCTCCAAAAGCATTCCAGCGATTGTTTACCTCATCGTATGTATACGCATACGCTTTACCTAAGTATATTTCGTTGGAGGAGATAACTTCATAATTCTCGCTAATCACGATTTGATCACCCAAGTCATTCATGTCCACCGTCTTTCCAAATCGGGACCAGTATCCTTGAGATCCAATAATGGGCTGTCCCATTAATTTCCAATCCTTCTCATCAAATTCTAAAGCATATACATGTCCAGCCTTGGAATTATTAAAAAATGAAAAGGGCTGGTTTAATACGAGTCGATTACCTGCCTTATTTAGTCTTACAAAATCCCCAAAATCTGCACCATCTTCTGATGAACCCACAAAAGTATTCGTAATGACGGATCCTTTTTGCATCCAGCTATTGGTAATTTCATTGAATGAAAAGGTGAACACTGCACCAGATGCCTTTCCGTTTCTAGGTGTCCTTGAATTGCCGACCGCCAAAATAGAACCATCAAAATTTAAATCAACACTACTGATATTTACTATACTACTACCCCCTTCAAACATGATTTTATCCCCTTTTTTGACCCATTTTTTGAGTACTTCATCATAGGAATAAATAAGTACATAATCGACAGCTTCTGCACAAGCCATACATCCTTCTACATGGTTGGTTGCTAAGGCAATAATTTTTCCATCTCCACTTAGACTAATTCGATACCCTAAGCGATCATTGATTCCTTCACCCATAATTTCATTTCCTAAGGGAACGTATTCACCATCTTGTAAGGAAAATACTTTAGTCAATCCTTCGTAGTTCTTACCTCCGTATCCTGCACCTTCTTCGTCCCATTGGATATTTTGAGAGGAGGCCAAAACACTTCCATCGGCGTTAATTGTGACGGTTCGACCTATTCTGAAATCAAAGTCATCCCTTGATAGCACCTGGACTGGTTCTTCAATTGAATTGTAACTACCAAAATTAAGGATATGTATATAGCTGAGGGATTCATTGCTGCCATCCGTGTAAGTGACTTCAATTAATTCTTCTCCCTCACTGGTCGCTTGGTAAAGAATTGAATTGCCTTCAATTTCTGCAATTCCGTACATGGGAGAGGACAAGCTATAGGTAAAACTGTTGTAAAATTCAGCGTTTTTGAATGTCAAATGTAGCGTTTGAGACTTGCCCGTCTGGACTGAGGCGTAAATATCAAAGACTTTCAAAGCAGGTTTTAGGTCTTTGTAGTCTATAGTCACCTTGGCGGTAATACTTTCTAAATTGAAGTCCGTATCCAGTACCTGGTAGGTAAAGCTGTCTAACCCTTGATAACCTTGATTGGGAACAAAATAAACATCCGTGATGGGATAGGCCGTATTCACAGCGAGCAAATTAGCCTGACTATCCACTAGGGTTCCATTTGTGGGAAGTTTGTTAATAATTATCTTGGAGTTCACTAAGTCTTCACCCGAATAATCTTTTCCTAGTAGCGAAATTTTAGTTTCATTTTGGAATAAGTAAACGTTTAGATTTTGTGCGCTTGGAGCTTTGAATGGTTCATCTGAGAGAAACTCTAGTGTGACCCCTTCTATAAAGAGTTCGGTAGACTTTCCTTCTGCTTTAAATATCCAATCACCCAGCGTAGTAGCTCCTATAAATTGGCTTAAAGATTCCTCAGGAACGATGGATAGCTGCCAGGTTTGGGTAGAGGGGTTGAAAATGGGTGGACTATACTCAGCAGCTTGATCTTCAAAAACAAAGGAAACCGATGACAAATCAACAAGAGTGGTATTTGTCGGCCTGGATAAGACTACAGAAAGACCTGAAGGGCTGGTCAGGCTCATCGTCATGTCGTTGAGCTTCACCAAATCTGCAGAAGCATCCTTGGCTACAGAGGCCATGAGTTTTACTTCTTTGATGGTGTTGGAATCTGTGACTTGAATCGGATAACTATCATTCGACGTGTCGTAAAGGGAGCTGTTGTGTATCAATTGTTTTTCAAACCCCTTATTCCAAATGAAATTGCTGCTAGTAGGCTCCGATGTGGCACATGCATTTTGAGCGTACACACGCCAGAAGTAGGTGGTTTGGTTGGTAGGAGGGCTAAACAAATACTGGTCACTGTAGCTAATTTTATCAACCAATAAAGTGCTGAAATTTTGATCTTTTGAGATCTGTAAGCGAACATTTTGGGTATTCGCAGCTAGATCCCATTTGAGTTCTACTGTGTTTTGGGTGATTGTTTCGCCAGTCGCAGGACTTGTCAACGTGACTGGAGAAAGGGCGCTCGATAAGATGGTAAGTACGATAGGCCTTTCTATAGTAGCCCCATTTAGCGCTGCTTTTAAGGTGAGGGTATAGGTGCCACTTGCGGCTGATTGATTAGAAACTGTGGCTGTAACCAACTCATTTAAAGCTACCTGATTTTTACTTAGGCTGATTGTCAGCCCCGCGGGAGCCCCTGTAAAACTGATGTTGGAAAGTGAAGTTGTAGCTTGGTTGCTTTGAACCTGCAAGTTGAAGGTTTGCTTGTATTCATTACAAGAGGTTAGCTCAAGGGCTGTTGCAGAACTAAAAAGACTTAACTGGGAATCAACAATAGTAAAATTCGTCGGATTAATGGTGTAAAAAATTTGATCTATGGGTTCTATTTTCAGTCTTCCTTGGGTAGTTGCGACATTGGGAATAACAATCTCTTGAGCGCCATCGTTGGCAATTTTTTCGGCCAAGAGGTAGTCAAATGTTGCACCTCCATCTGTAGAGAGTAAAATGTTTACTTGGGTAGCCTTGATTGGATCGTCGTTTGTATTACTGATTTCCCATTCTACATTAAGCAGATTGCCCCCATTCAATTGGGAAGTAAATGGGGTCAGTATGGAAAAAGGCTTGCTGTTTGCCACCGTGGTGACTTGGGTAGAATCTAAATATACCCCTTGCGCTGCTGAGCCATCTCTGACAGTCAAACCGAAGGTCATTGGTCTAGGTACCTCGCTGAGCGTCTCAAAGAGCATGGAAGAACCATTGTTTTCATCCAAAAGAGCATTATCACTTGTTAGCTCATTTGAGAGTACTCGCGCGTAGGTTGGGAAATAGCGCTGCGAATTTGTACTTGGAGAAGTCGAACTAAATAAGGGTGCTTTTAGCGACTTTGCACCCCAATAATTTCTTGGAAGAACGATTTCAGCATCCAACTGTTCCCAATTGTATACATAAGTTGCGTTTTTCAATGCAGCAGGTGTCTCCAATACAAAGGGCGTTTTAATTGGAATGTGGTAGGCTGTTAAGGAAACATTTGAAGGAGGTTGCTGGCTGTAGGGTATAAATGTGCCTATCGTAGAAAAATCTAAGCCAAATTGGGTGCGTTTGAAAGTCTGAATGATCTGATGGATGGAATGGTAGTGGTAATAATGTAAATCTGGCTGATTAATCTTTCCATACGACATGAGGGATCTGCCCGAGCCCAATTCAGATTGGGTAATTTGGCCGTCAGGTGAATTTGAAAACGTATGGGTAGCTCCAAGTTGGTGACCAAATTCGTGGGAGACCAATCCAATAAATCCGAGTTCATCGGTCGTGCTTTTACTGAAATAGGACCAGCCGGATCCCTTTTCAGGGGTTCCAACATTTCCAATACCAAAGGCATTGCCAATGCCAAAAGGTACAGGACTATCCGTTTCGTTTCGGGCGATAAATAAATGCCCTATGTCGTAATTTTCTTTACCAATAAGGGAATCAATCACTCCTTGAGTTCTAATATTCAAATACGATGATAATGTAGAGATCCCATTTTGCTCAATATCATAAGGGTCAGTTGTTTTATTGACAAAAATCAATTTGTCATTGTTTTCGATGAGGTTATACCTAATCCCGAGGTCTTGTTCGCTGATTACATTTAACCCATTCACGATACTGACGATGTTGGCCAAAACAGTCTCTTGTGTTCCTCCATTGATCTCTCCGTACTCCCCTGCCGAAACCACCGCTAATCGAAGTGTCCGTATTCCTTCTACCTTGTTCCTTGCCGTTTGACTCGTTACTTCCAAACGGCTGCCGAGGGTAGTTTGCTGATCAGCAGTAGCGGGTGGGTCGGTAAGAGGTACGCCACAGGAAATGTCTTCTGATCTACTTTGGTTTCCACTGATCTTGTAGAACATGTAGGTGTCCGTTGACAGCATTCTCATCCCCTCAGAAGCTTCCGAAAAGGCATAGAGATAGATCCTGTCGCCCGTAAGGGTAAGTGCAATTCGACTTTTGGGATCAGAGATTTTATAGCCTTGGTAGGTTTTGAATGCAGGGTATTTTTGGGCCAATTCTTTCGCCATGCTTTGCTTTTCCTCGACCAAATAGTCTTCAAAAATTCCTTGGCTAGTAGGCATACTGAGTTGGCTTGTTTTTCCTGAGGAAAGCTGCCGTTGAAGCGTATTTTGGTCCAATTCAAAAATTTGATAGGGCTCGGTTTCCGTTTGAACTACCTTGTTGTTGTAGAAATTTTGAGTTGATTTTTTCCAGTAGGTGGATTGGGCCACTGAAGCGAATCCATAGCACAAAAGGCTCAAAAGGAAGACTATTTTTTTCATGTAAGGTAGTTGTGTGTTAGTTCGCGCTAGGAAAAGGCGAATCAAGGGGTGTGTTTTTTACTTTTTTCAATGCAAGTATTCGGCACTTTTTGGATTCCCCCCGATCTCTTTGAAGGGGCATGCAAGCTGTTATTTTATATATTCAGTCAAATTGACCAAGTCATTTCCTAGAATAAGAGTAATTATAGGCTAAAAGGCCTGAATTACTGCCAAGGAGAGAACCTTGCTTTTCGGATTTGAGTGATTTTTGAAGGATTTGAGGGAGATTTTTTTCGTGACTTTCCTAAATTCTATTTCGATGCACACTTCAAGTTCAAAATTCAATTCAGACTACTTTCTAAAAAAAAATTTGCTGTTCCAAAATGCGAGCGCCGGGCTATGGACAGCGGTCTGTGAGCGCTAGGGAAGGATTACTACCTCTATTGAGCTAGTGGTTCAATTTCGTAACACGTGTTTTTTGACTACTTTTTAAAATCAAACTATTTGTTTTACTTTTGGGAATGGGGTCAGGCTTGTCAATTTTATCTTTTTTTGTTGGAGGAGTATTGTTATTGCTTGTGTTTGCTTCCCTGTTAGATCCCAAAAAAGAGCTGAAGTCGAGCAAATTTTTTTTAGCGACCCTAGCCATAGCTGGGGTACAACGCGTGGTCTTTGGGATGGTTGATTTGGAGCTCCTTAGCCCTTCTTTAAGCACCTTTTATAAACCACTCAGCTTTGTCTATTTCGTTCCGGTGATCTATCACTTTTTTTTTGACGCGTTATATCAGCAGGAAGCTTCGAGGAGAAAATTGTACTTTCATTTTGGCTTGGCGACGGTAATTGCTATCCTAAGTATGTGGATGAATTGGAACAGCGCTTGGCATCAAGTTGTATTTTTAATTTACTCGTCTATTTATTTTGTTGGTTTAGCGTATTTAGTTTGGACTTATTCGACGAAACAAAAAAGTCAGAGGGAGCTTCAGTATTTTAAGACCATACAGGTTTGGGGCTATTTGATGTTTGGCACGTTTACGTTGATCTATGGCTTTTCAAATTTTACCTACATCCATAATGAAGAGGGCCTCCAGAATGAATTGTTAGGTGAATTTTACGGACTCACCTCTTTCCTCTGGCTGTTTATTTGCTTTTACCTTCTGAGAAATCCCCGCATTCTTTACGGAGAGCAACGTTTGTTGGATCAAATCCAGCGCGTAGTGCCGGAGGAAATTGCAATTTGGAGGATCAAGAAGAAAGGGCAAACTAGTACCCAAGACTTACCTGTAGAAAAGCTCCTTGCTACTCGCTTGGACTCCCTTATTTTTTCTTTAAAAAAATTAGAACAAGGCTGGAGGGAAGAATTGCTTGAAGTGCCCAGTATAAAGACCTTAGCATTCCAATTGGACTGTCCTCAGAGTCATTTAAAATTTATATTTAAGCATTACAGCAATTTTACTTTTGGAGAATATGTCAATGTGTTAAAAGTTAACTATGCGATTTCCTTGATTCGAAAAGGGTACTTAGAAAAGCATACCATAGGCTCCCTAGCTAAAAAGGTTTTGTTTAATAGTGATTATACGTTCTATTTAAATTTTAAAAAATTGACTGGGGAATCTCCCTCCGAGTTCCATGCGCAACTGCTGGGAGAAAAGATCAAATCTGGTAATTTCTCCGAATCTGGCGGGTCTTAGCGATTTTTTAGTATCCGTATCTGGGTGCTCCGATTTGCTGTACTGAGATCCACGAGGTACATTCCTGGGGCTAGGTGGGAAAGCTGAACCTCGATTTCTCTATTTATTGGAAGGTGCTGCTGGCTATAAACTTTTTTGCCTTGGCTATCGTGGATCCTTACTTGAGTAGGTTCGGTAAGGTCACTCGTAAATCGAAACCGGATCCTTTCAGTGAAGGCATTGGGAAAGGCGATGACATCAAAGGGAAGTACAAGCTCGTTGGATAGGAAGGGAAGGCCTTTAAGGAAGCCTTGACTAAGGTAGGCTGTGGAAGAGTTAAAAGTACCCGTAATGCTACTTTGTCCGATGGATTGCTGTACTAAAAGTCCTGAAGAGCCGATTTGTGCTGTAGTTCCCATTGCACTCAAGGTCTGGTGATGTAGGGATTGGGCATA
>JAURGC010000005.1 GCA_030833985.1 Algoriphagus sp.
TAGGCATTGCGGGCATATTCCTCCTCCTGACTGGGTTTTGGTGGATTAAAACCCAACAAAGGAAGCGTAATTTAGTGAACCTATCCCCTGTAGTAACCAAGGAACATTTGGACCTATTTATCCGAGAGCACCTCAGTACCGTTTCCATAGAATTACTCTCCACGCACTATAAGTTGACTGTAGGTGAATTGTACAAACTAATGGGCAACAATAAACCTGGGGAATACATCCGTAAACTGCGCTTAGAAAAAGTGAAAGCGCTACGAGCAGAACAAAAGACTTTGGAAGAAATAAGTGCCATTACCGGATTCTCAGTGAGTTACCTCAAAAAAATCTAGTTTGCCACAAGGCAGACTTATCCTTTTCTCAACGTCTGCTGCCAGCGCCAGCTGTCTCGCATGCAGTCTTCCAAGTCATACTTAGGATTCCAGCCCAAGACTTGATTTATTTTGGTGGTATCGGCCCAGGTCTTCACCACATCTCCAGCCCTTCTTGGACCAATTTCATAGGCCAATTGAAGATCATTTACTTTTTCAAAGGCATGGATCACCTCTAATACAGTGTTGCCTTTACCTGTGCCTACATTGAATACCTCGTAAAAATCAAGCGGCTTTTCAAAGAGAAAACGGAGCGCCTTCACATGTGCATCGGCCAAATCCACCACGTGGATGTAATCTCGGATGCAACTTCCATCGGGTGTGTCGTAATCGTTGCCAAACACGGTGAGTTTCTGACGAATTCCAGCCGCTGTCTGCGTGATGAAGGGAACCAGGTTTTGGGGAGTACCCATGGGTAACTCGCCTATCTTTGCAGTCGGATGCGCTCCTACGGGATTAAAGTAGCGGAGTGCCACTACGCGAATCCCAGGTTTGCTTTTGAGGTAATCCAATAGGATATCCTCTCCGAATTTCTTGGTATTTCCGTAAGGACTTTCGGCATCTTTTCGAGGGGTTGATTCCATAACGGGCAGCACATCTGGCTGTCCATAAACCGTGCAGGAGGAAGAAAAGACGAGATTTTTGATTTCCTTGTCTCGCATAAACTCCAATAAGACGAGTAAAGACCCCAAGTTATTCTTGTAATAAGCCAAGGGCTGCTGGGTACTCTCTCCTAAGGCCTTGAAGGCTGCAAAATGGATGACCCCTTCGAGTTGATGGTCTTTTGCGATTTGATCCAAAAGATTAAAACAGGAAAAAGTGTGAATTCATTTCACTAAGGATTGAGAATAGATCGCTGGATATTGATCAAAAAATTATAGAGTTGGGAAGGCTGAAGAATAACCACTATCTCTTCTTCATCAGACTTATCCGATTCAATCAGAATCATTATTTTTTTAGCGAATGAATCCTCCTTCTCCGTTATTTCATCTGGACCAATAAAGTAGTCATCTTTAATAATGTAATGGGAGTCTGATTCTATGGCTAAGAGTTCTTTTAACTGACTACTTATTTTTCTTTCCATGGTCTTCTACTATGCCAGTTAGGCTGAATTTATTTTTACTTCCTTCAATATTTCCGGTAATTGAATCGAGCAAATTTTTCAATTGATTCTCTGTGATGATTAATTTCTTCATACCCATAAATATCCGATTCCTTGTTTTTTTGAAATTTTGGCCAGAAATTTTTTATGACAAAAGATCATTTTTTTGTCATAAAATAATTTTTTCAGAAAAAAACTTCACTCAAAAAATTATCCCCCCTATCCGAATTGCCAAATACTTGACATGTTAAGTTCTGATACCGAGAGGGGGGCCGGGGGGCCGGTCATTATTAGTGAGATCGGCAATTATTCTTTGCAGTATGATTAAGAATTAACTGTTTAAATGAATTGAACTAAAGGGTTAGTTTGGTCCAGTCACTTTTTAACAGATCAGCGCTTACAAAACAGTGCGAAGTTTTATTCTAGGCAGCTAAAATTCTTTGTGAATTGATGGTTTACAATTCAGGAACGAACAATGCTGCATTGTAATTTTTGTCGCTCTATATTAGCCCAAAGGGATTCATATGGAAAAATACATTGGTTATGTTCGAACGAGCACTGGAAAACAAAATCTTGGTTTAGAGGAACAACAAACTCAGATTATCAATTTTATATCAAGCCAAAATGGGGAGTTAGTGGAGATTATCATGGAACAAGAAAGCGGAAAGAATAATTTACGTAAAGGTCTCGAGACCGCTTTGGAGAAATGTTCTAGGAACGGTTGTACTTTGTTATTTACAAAACTAGATAGGTTGACTAGAGAGGTTGAGTTTTTGTTCGCCATCCGAAATAGAGGTGTAAAGTTGCGATGTATAGCTTTACCGGAATTAAATACCCTGACCCTTGGCATTTTTGGTTCCATGGCACAATATGAAAGGGAAATTATCTCCCACCGTACAAAACTCGCATTAAATGAGTTGAAGAAGACAAGACCGCTTGGCAAAATCGAAAACCTGACGAAAGAAGGTCGTCAAAAAGGAAATGAGATAGTAAAACAACAAAGAATCGAAAATGAAAACTGGAGGCGTGCAAAAACATTCGTTGAACATTTTCAAATGAAAAATGGGTATTTGAACCTGGCTGAAGTTTCTCGCCTCTTAAATGAAAACGGGTACAAAACAAGGAAAGGTTGCTCCTTTAGACCAACTACAGTCAAAAGATTGTTGTCTTAATTTTTGATAAATATTGTTTTGTTTACTGTTGACCAAAACTTAAATCCATTGTTTAGCTTCAACAGTAATGTCATCCACCCTACTTTTTTAAACTAATCGTTAATTAACGAAAGACTCAATCCCCACCTTGTCGTTTTACGATAAATAATTAGACCTAATTTTTTAAAAATCATCGTTCTGGTTGATTGAATCGAAAAAATTCTCTAATGATAGTGCCTATTTAACTCAGTAAATCACACGGTTCTTTCTTACGACAAAAACATCAATTGAAGACCATATTTGTTTTTTAATCCTGTTCAAAATTAAATTAGTCAACTTTTTTAGGCGCAATTTTTTTTTACAAAAAATTGAGTTTATCCTTTTTAAAAAAGGATGATCAAAGTTGTTGCAGTACCAAAAGGAATAGATGTTGAGGGTCTTTTTGAAAGTTTTAGTGTATTACAATTACGTACGAAAGCTCGCCTAAAGGACAAAATTTACTACTTCCTATCCAAAGTCGTTACTCATGACGGCAATATTCATTTACACGAAAAAAATGAAGGTTTTCGTCGAATTTCCATGAGTAAAATGGATAAGATACTTGGATCGAGGGATTCCAGATTCATCTTAAAAATACTCATGCAAGAGTCTAATCCAATTATTGAAAAAAAACCTAGTTACCGTGTTGGCAAATTCCCAAAAGGGTACCGATTAACTATAAAATATAGAACCGGTGAAATCGAATTTAAATCCTTAAAAAAAGACTTATCTGAAAAAATCCTTTTGGTTGAGAAGAATGAATCCTCCCTTCCAAATTACGATTTCTTGACTGAACAATTTTCGAAATACAGAATCAATTTTACTCTCGAGTTTCAGGAATTTATTTTTGAAATGGGTTTAGGTCTTATTGGACTTTCGGTCAACAAATTCCAACATCAAATCATATATAATAAAATGGGGAGGTACCTTAAATACTTAGAAGAAATGAATTCTGGAAGATTCCATATTAGTCATTCACAAAAAAACCACAGATTAAATTCAATACTTACATGGGTACCAAAAGAGAGTCGGAATTTTATAAATATAGGAGGGCAATCGATGGTTGAAGTGGATTTAAGTTGTAGTCAGCCTTACCTATTGGCTTCCATCATAATAGACATACTTAAAGAGGAAGGGTCTCTTAAAAAGGAAGAGAACACTACTAGAACATCCTTCTCCATTATTAACTATATTAAGGAAGTAGAGAATGAATTAATTCAAAGGATATATCCCTTTATGTTGCGCACTTTTTCAGAAATGAGTGAAGAACAAAAAGACTCACTTCAATATTTTACCCAAATTCCATTTGATCAGGATTTTTATACTTGGATACAGGATCAATCACGTCAAAGAGTGAAAAGAAACGAAGTCAAGGGGGCCATTCTTTTTTTCCTTTTTGATGATAACATGGGCCATAGAAGGAATAGTAAAATCCTAGTTGAACTTTCATACTTACTCCCAGGACTAAATTATTTCATAGAGACCATGCTCAAGTTGGTCGGTAATTCTGATTTTGCTAGGTTTCTTCAAATAATTGAAAGCCATATCTTAATTAATATCTTAGTCCGATCTTTCCATTCGTCATTCCCAGAAATCCCTCTTTTCACAATTCATGATGCAATACTTACTACAGCAGAGTTTGCCCCTAAACTAAAGAAATATGTAGATGAGGAACTGAGTTCACTTACATCCATCAAACCACGGACTAAAATTTCTTACCCAACTCCAATGAAGGATTTAGTCGAGTTGTCGATCCTTAAGGAATGGGATAAAATCAAGAAAATAGATACCAGAAAGAAATATGAAAAACTTAAACACTCAATCTTTCCAATAAACATCCAGCGAGGAAAAAATATGCTTGAGAGTTAAGTATTCAAATTTGCTGAGCCGATAAAAATGTTCATGTTTAATTGAAGTAATCCGTTTCTCAATTTGACAAGAACCTTAAGAACATCAGCAACGGTTGAACTTTATTCCAACTTTCCTCTGAGGATTACAGACCGGTTCATCTATTGAATTTGATTTCTTCATGTAAATCGTAAGGAAGTTCAACCATTAACCACCGTTCATTCACTCAATGAATCCCAAAGAAAAAGGGCGAACAAGGGGATAGGGTTGGACTTCTTTCAACCGCAAAAGGCGTAGTATTGGGTTGATTGAATTAGAAACTTAGTTTTTTAATTTTTTTTTATTACTAAACCTTCGTTTTTAGAGGTTTTGGAGGGTTTTTGAAAAAAGATCAATATTTTTTAAAAAAATGTTGTGAAATAAATTTGCATAACATTTTTGTTGTTACTAGCTTTGCTCACAACAAAACGAAAAACTATGAATCTTCTCCTTGAAATCACTAGCACCCCGGTATTGGAATCTCTCCTATTTCTCCTTCTTGCTGGACATGATGCAATGAAAATTAATTGGTCTAATGGGTTGGTTAAAGATTACTTCAACCAATTCAATGAATTAAAAGAAAAGTCAGAAGCAGTAGAATTCGTAAATATCGTCCTTCAAGACAATTTCAATGAAGATGTAAAAAATGATAAGTCTTTAACTCACCTTCACTACAGGTTGGAAAAACTCAAAAAACAACTCTTAAAAACCTACTTCACTTCCCTCAAAAGGGAAAAGGAGTTTTTGGATCAATACGAGTATGTTGGAGATTTTAATTCGGTTATTTCAAAACTCTTCCTACAGATGAAAAGACTTCAATTGGTCATTCAACCTGATGTTCAGATTGCTACCAGTGTGCATGCTAAGTCTAAAATCACTTACATGACTGCACGAGGATTTTGGATTAATGATTCAGGTGAAAGAGAAAGGGCTTTTGTTAAGTCTCTAGGAAGGCTGGATGAGTTTAAGGAAGGAAAGAAAGACCCAGTTATCGAAAAAATTGGAATAGAAAAAATCCGAGAAGCAAGTCTTCAAACATACAATTCAAAATACCCTGATTGAGGGGTGTTTTTTTGAGAATTTTGTCGGCCAAATTTCGATAACAACATTCATTGATTATTAATTAGTGCCTTCTATGATGTCATAATGACCTCGCATGGGATTCCTACGCCTAATTAGTCGACCTGAAAAAGATAACAACAATAAGTAAACCATAAACCAATTTCTTATGAAAAACCAAGTACAAAATGATGTCCAAGTGATGTCAAATCCAATTGAAAAGTTTGTCAGAAAATCTGCTGAACTCCTTCCTGCCACATCTAATAATCACTCGCAGCTTCCTCAATTTAGGGACAGTGGACGATGTCAAGATGCCAACAGCATGCAGTTGATTGAAGTATCTCAAATCATCGAAGTCGAAGGACTTAAAACTTTCTATGATGACTGGACCGAGCTTGAAAGAGAAGACATGATTTCTTCTCTTGAAACTCACGGCCAAAAAGTCCCAGCGATTATTAATAAGGATAACATCCTAATTGATGGCTACAGAAGAAAGGTTTGTCTTGAAGAACTCGGAATTGATGGAATTTGGGTGATAGTGAAAGACTGTCCTCCAGCGCTCGAGGAAAGAATAATCCACAATAAGTACCGAGTGAAGACAACTAATGACCTGGTAAAGGAAATTAAGTCAGTATTCGAAAAGTTCCCCAAAAAACAAGGAAAGAAAAATCTTGAGGGAAAGTATACCCGGCACGAAGTCATTTCAAATGAACTTGGGCGCAGATGGAAAGGTGATAAAACCCTTAAGAAAGTTGAGGAGGTAATGGAAAATGACCTTGAAGGTAATACCCTACTAAAGGGTATCGTCTCCCAGAAATGGTCTGTCGACAAGTGTCATGAGTACATTGAAAAATGGAAAGGAATCGATGAGGTCAACAATTATGGGCTCACTGAACGCCTAAAAAAAGGAGAATTATCCATTTCTGAGACCTGTAAATTGATTGAGTCCAGACATGGACTAGATAAGTACCAAGACACTTTCGTAATCCCCAATAAATCCATCTCATTCAACATGGATTGTACCTTAATCAAAAACATGAAGGATTTTTTCGGGAAGATCGCGCTAATTTTCACATCTGTGCCGTATTTCTCCCTTCGTTTTTATGAAAATGGTGAAGGTTTTGATCAATTAGGTCACGAAGAAACTCCCTTTCAGTACTGCGAGAGAATGGCGAAAATAATTGCGGATGTCTCAGTAACACTTAAAGAATCTGGAAACCTGATGATCAATATCGGTGAGTCTTATGAGAATGGTGTTGGTCTTGGAATTCCTGATATGCTGAAAGAGTCAATTTTAAAGCACACCAAGTTAATATACAAGGAGAGACTGGTATGGACCAAGCCTAATCCTCGCCCTCAGAATGAGAATGTGCAAAGGCCAATCAACAACTTGGAGTATATTCTTTGGTTTGTAGTTGACCCTGAAAAGGCCAAATACAATTTGGTCACCTACACTGACCCTAGGAAAGAGAAGAAAATGAAAATTACAAATGGTGCTAAAGATGTGGACGAAAATGGAATTGTATGGGAGAAGGTGAAATCCATTTCCAAACCGTACCAAAAAATCATGTCCCATATTTCAGCTCAGCAGGTTCTTCACATGATTGAGTGTACCACTGGAAAAAATAGTGAAATCTATAAGGTTTATAGTGAAGGTGGGCCGGCAGTCATGGCAGAGCTTCTCCCAATACTTCCGATCATGATGACGACCACCGAAAACGACGGCGATATTGTATATGATCCCTTCTCTGGGACGAATGTGGTTGGAAGATCAGCAATCCTTCTAAATAGGATGGCCTTAGCCACCGAATTGTCTCGAAAGTATTACACCATAGGATGTGGAGTTGTAGAAAACGCTGTCAAAGATTTCAATCAAGAGGATTTAGATCTTGTGAATTATTTCTGTAATCCTGAAATGGAAAATCATTTCCCAGTTGCAGCCTAACCAACCTTATTCATTATCAAAACTAAAAACGAAAAAGACATGAAAACCAAGGACAAAAAAATCAAAAGACTTACTAAGGAAATCAAAATCAACAAACTTTATCCATGGGAGGACAACTGCATGGATGCTATAAACCTGAATGGAAAGGTTTGTGGGATTATTCTACCCTTTGCTATTAACCAAGCAGCATGATTACGAAAGAAAGGAATCTACAAGAGGAAAACTCAAGAAATGGACCCTCCCCTACTGGGGAGGATCTAATTTCCCTGGAACTATTGATGGATGCGTTTGCGGAATTAGAATATCAATTCTTCTTAGAAAAAAATGAGATGTTGAATGCAGCATCTAATCAACCTAGACTTGACCTTAGCCACACCACGAACCAAAAAACTGCTGCCTGATGAAAAATGTAATTTCCTATTCACGTGTCTCGACTGATGAACAAGCTCAACAAGGTTATTCATTGGACTACCAAGAACAAACCATCCAAAGGTACTGCGAATTGAAAGATTACAAGATCATTCAATCGTTCCGTGAAGATCATTCGGCAAAGGATTTTGAACGTCCAGAATGGAGAAAAATCATCAAGCTGGTCAAATCCAAAGAGAAACAAAAAGACAAGATTTCCTCTGTTGTGATTTTACGAGCTGATCGATTTTCAAGGAATTTACTTTTATCACTCGTTGAAAAGGCGAAGCTGAATGTATTTGGTTGTACCGTTGAGTTTGTAGAGGGAGGAATTGATTTAACCAGTCCCGAATCACTAGTTGTCGAAGCAATCCAATATTCGCTACCCCAAGTAGAGATTGAAAAACTGTCTTTGAGGACAAGAGAGGGTTCCTATAAGTGTAGGCTATCTGGCGGATGGACAGGTTCACCATTAAGAGGGTATAAGTCAATCAGACTTGAAAAATTTCCTTCTATGGCATTAAATGAACAAGCTCCAATAATCAAAGAGGCATTTGAAAAAATGGCCACTGGCCTGTATTCAGCTGATCAAATCAGACGTTGGTTGAATTCAAAAGGCATGAAAATCACAAAAAACCAATTCCCAAACATAATTAGAAACATCGCCTACACGGGAAAAATACTGATTCTACCATTCAAAGATCAACCGAGAAAAATTGTAGACGGTCTTCACCCCTCTTTAGTCAGCGAAGAACTCTTTTCGGCAGCGAATCACGTTCTTGACGGAAGAAAAAGAAACATGAATTTCAACCCAGAAAAATCAGATTTATATCCTCTCAAGGGGTTTTTGAGATGTCCAATACACAATAGGACTTTATCGGCTTATGGTTCAAAAGGAAGGTGTGAAATCTACCATTATTATGTTTGCACAAAAAATAGATGTCCAAGGTATCCTATTCAATGGGCACATGATCAAATTGAAAGAATCTTAGACCAGATTCAATTTTCTGCAAAAACGGTGAACCATTACAAAAAAATACTAGCGAAGAAATTTGATTCAATGGACTTAGATAGAAAGCGTAAACAGAGGGAGTTAGAAAGGGAGTTAGAAACTTTGAAGGGTCGCAAAACCTATTTACAAAATGAGTATTTGGAAGGTAAAATTACAGCTGCTGATTTCAACGAATTAAAATCCACCATCGAAGTGAAATTTTTCCAAACTGACTTGGAACTATCTAACTTAAAAAGTCAAAAAACTCCATTTAAAGACTATCTGGACAACGATATTCCTTTAATGGAAGACTTGGTTGGATTTTACCAAAGAGCTGATGGCAGGTCTAAAAAGAAGTTACTTGGACTTATCTTTTCAGATAAGATTGAATTTGATGAAAACAAAGTGCCCAAATTCTCATTTACTCCTCCAATTAACTCTCTTATTCAAATCTCAAAGAATGCAGAAAAAGATGAGGTATCAATTGAGCAATTAGAAGGGTTCGTAAGAGGAAGTGGAGACTTTAAATTTTTAAGGATTTAAACTGTTCTTAAAATGGAGAAAATTGAAAATCCACGACTAATTCCTAACCAAGAAAGTTAGGGCTTTAAATAACTCCACTTTTCTGATAAATTCTCTTCAGGAAATCGTATTCCAAATACTCTATTGATTTTATTCTTTATTTCGAGAAGTTCACTCTCAGGCATGTACCTTATAAATTTCGATTTTTCTAATTTGTTATCATCAAAATCGGCCTCGCAAAATAATAATTGAATATAAGGAAATATGTCGAGAAGTGCATTTACGTCGAAAAATCGCTAAATTATGAAAATCACTCATCCCTTACTTTCTAAAAATTATTCCCTCTTATATTCTACATCACATATTCTTTTCAAATTGACGAGAGTCCAAAAAATAATATGTTATTTTTCCACCGATAGTAAAATGCTTGTGTTTTAAATGTTCAAATCCTGAAAAAATGGAAAAAAATCCTTCCAATAAAACTTCCTTAGAGCTCTTGGAAAACCTTATTTTGAATCGAATAAATGAAAATGCTGTAATGTGCCTAAGTATGTTTCAGGCAATGGATGCCTTTGAATCTACTAGGCAAAAATTGATTGATGATTTTTTTATAACAAGAGAGTTACCTGTAATTCGTAATTTTTTTAGAACTGGTACAAAACCAAATCAAAATGAATTTAATTTTTATTTATTGGTACCAGGTTTTGGTGATGTGCCAATTAGTAATCCTTCTATGAAGGATTTTATTCTTGATAATTCTGGAGATTATATCGAAAAAAAAATTAGAGAAGAATTTAAGTTTGCATTAGCTAATCAATACAACTACCATTTTTTTGGAGGAACGGACCTTGATGAATTCTTAAAAGGATGTAGAGAGGGAAATAGTTTTTTTGGCCTACCTAATTTGCCATTAAGAGGCGTTAGTCATGGTTCTCATTTTTTAGATGCTACAGAACGAGGATTTTTTGATTTTTACAAGTATCAGCTACAGATAGGTGATGGTGAAGTAATTGATTTTGAAAATGCAAATACAGCATCAGAATATCTGTCAAAAAGAGAATCTAATTTTACTAAACTTATAGATGAATATATAAGTAATTATATTAGAGTTATTTATAGCATGATGAAAGTTTCCAGCATTCACGCCATCATTAGAGAATTACATTGGATTGGAATTACATTGCAAAATGAGAAATTGATTTCAGAGGGAGAAGATGATTTATATCTATTGGGTACAAATGGAAGAAAATATTACTATCAAGATCCATTTAGAATGGGCACGGCAATAGAGGAAGATAATTTCATGTTTGGTTTTAATAGTAAAATGAGATCTGTTTGCTGCAAACAAATAGAAGCGCTTGAAAATTTGAATGACAATGAAAGTAAATTGAAATATGAATACTTAATTCGGCTATGTGATTTCAGAAGTGTATATGAATCATTCTTACCTGAAATTAATCTTTCTCCTTACTACTCTTCCTGGTAATTCGAATTACAAATTTGAAAAAGTTCTTAAGTAAAAGGTTAATAATTTGTAAGTACCCCGTTTTTTCGAACCACATACAAGGTGAATGAGAGTTAGCTTTTAGATAGTCAATAGGACTTTGGTTATTCAATGATTGATGTGGGTGGTATCCATTCATACCTTAACTAAAAAGAAATGGGGAAATCAACTGATTCAGAGTTTTGTCCAATCGTAAACTAACGAAAAGAGAAAATTCCCCCTTCCAATCCTTGAATCAATTTAATGGATTGAAAACCAATTAGTTAAAAATTACAGCTGCATGTAGGTACATTTTTTCCCTAGTAAGTTTTAAAAAAGATGCAGCTGACAAAAATCCTTGTTTAAACGAAACTGGTGGGGATAAAAACAAAAAAAAGAGGTCATTTCTGACCTCTTTTACCCAACGCTCCCCCTCTTGGGCTCGAACCAAGGACCCCATGATTAACAGTCATGTGCTCTAACCAGCTGAGCTAAGGAGGAATTTTTACCCCTACCGGGGATGGTTAGGACGACCCCTTTCGGAAATCGTGTTGCAAATGTAGACCTACGAGATATTTTTTCCAAATGCACTACCTAAAAAAAACTGCTTTTATTTTCCATTTTTCAGGTTATGTTTCACTGTCAAGGACTTATTCATTCCTAAAGAGCTGAGTCTAGATCCAAGTAACAGAAAATTCCCCCCTAATTCACTTACCAAGCCCCTACCTGTCCGTCTATCCAAGCTGTTCGCTCCGTCAAATAGCTTTTCAAATTCTGAACAGACTGCTCGTGCTTGACGCCGATCCCCTGATCCCAAAGTTTGTAGTTTCGCACCACCGCGCCATTCTTATTCAGTACCTGTACTCCCTCATCTACAATTTGTTGTATACTAGTCGCCGACCAAGCACCACGACGTAAATCCTGCCACCTAGCCTTGACCGCCTGCTTAAAGACTGGATCTGTGAGCAAACGCGGCCACCAAAATGGTACCATCCACGCATCATTTTTGACATGAACGTTGTAATTCGCTACCCAGTCGTTCATAGGAATCCTTCCCCCCTCGTCAAAACCCTGATTCATGTCCCACACCGGTCCCATGGCCAACTTCCCATCTCGGTCCTTTTGTAAAAAAGTACTGATGCGGTAGGCATCCACATTCCGACACAACTCGGTCACTAAAAAGTAGTCAACAAAGGAGGCCAAATCGATGTACTGGGTGTAAGTCCGGGTTGTTGTTCCAAAATTATCCGCCAACAAGGCGGTCTCAAACTTATCTACATAATCCGCTAGGTAGGTCTTCTGGGCTTCCGTGATCTCCTCTGCTTTGGGATACTCGTAGGTAAAATAAGTTTCTAAGTACTTTTCGGAGTGATAAGGCGCCTGATATGCTGGAAAAGTAATTACCTGCTGAAAGATGTCGTATCGGCTTCGGAAGCTATTGAAAGAGTTGTAACGCGCATCGTCATCCCAATTGTTCATAAAATAGGAATTGGGCTTGCCGCTGTGCTCTGGCCCTGCATCCGCCTTATCTATCTTCAAAATATAGCCTCCTGTCAAGTTGGTGGACGAGGAATTGAGCGACTTGATGTTGATTCTGTTACTGTCTCTCTTCAGCTTTTCACAGAAAAAATACACCCCCTGATACTGTCCATTGATCTCCACCTCCACAAACTGGCCTCTGCTAGCATACTTACCCGCTTTTCGAGAAAGTTCGTAGCCCAGGTAGTTGTAGATCAAACTTTGATCTAGGATGTACTTGTCTTTCAGATTGACCACATGACCAATTAGTCGCCAGTCTTCTTCTGCAGGCATGCCCAAAAAGGCGACATCCACCCCAGCACCAGCAGCATCTACGGTTTCGAAATTGTATCCTTTTTTGTCCGATAGGCGGAAAGAGGTTTTACCCCGGTATTCCAAGTCAATCGGTTGGGTCTGCACCAATTTCTTTTGTTGGTACAACTTCATCGTAGCAGGTACCCCCGGCTCGTATAAAATCTCCTTTCCCTTGGTGTCAATCACCAGATAGGGCAACTCACTCTCCTCAGTGTCGATGGCGAAGACTTGGCCATCGTCCCCTTTGGGTAGTGGTATTTCTATGGCAGCTTCCTGGCAGGAAACAAAGAAAAAAAACGAAAGGACCAATAGCAGGGGAAATCGAAAAAACAATGGACGAGTGAAGTTCACAGGGTAGTTTGTTAAATAAGAATTTTAATTTCAAGAACGGAAAAATTGGGATTCAATTGCCTTAGACTTAGGAAACACTTCCTTCCAGAACTTAGTCGTGCCGAGCCCCCTCCAAAACGGAAAATGCATGCAACAAACCTGGAAAGACTGCATCCATCCCTTCTGCTGCTCCTGCAGGTGATCCAGGCAGCGCAAGAACTAGCGTCTTTCCTATCTGGCCCGCAAGGGAACGCGAAAGCATCGCCGTAGCCAAGCGCTGCTGCCCATACGCACGAATCGCCTCCTCCACTCCAGGAATGCGTCGGTCCAATAAGGGTTCTAAGGCCTCTGGGGTCACATCCCGTGGAGATAATCCGGTACCACCCGTCACAAGCAACAAGTCTACCCCCTGCGCGACAAATTCCTTAGCCGCTTCTTGAATCGCTCCTATGGCATCCGCCACGATGCGCTTATCCGATACGGTAATACCCAGTTTAACTAGTTTTTCTCGGATTACTTCGCCGGATCGGTCTTGCCCCTTCCCTGCTGCGAGCGTATCGGAGCAAACCAAAATCGCTGCTCGTTTAGCTGAATCTAGCGCAGCTTTGCGATCGGACTTGCCTCCTTTTTTCTCGAGCAACTTGATCTCTTCAATGCTCACTCCCTTATCAATAGGCTTGAGCATGTCGTACATCGTCAAGGCTACCACCGAGGCCGCATGCATGGCTTCTACCTCCACGCCGGTCTTGTAGATGGTGTGGATTTCTACCTGAATTTGGATTTCTAGCTCCCCCAATTCGTAGCGAACAGCGGTGTACTCGATCGGCAAAGGATGGCAATCCGGAATCATGTCTGCCGTACGCTTGGCAGCAAAAAGCCCCGCTACCCGAGCACATTCTAACACCTCTCCCTTGGGTACGGTACGGTTTCGAATGGCCAAAACCGTTTCCGGCTTACTTACACGCACAATAGCCTGCGCGATGGCTTTACGAAGGGTAGTGGATTTGTGGGTAATGGGCACCATGAATAAGCAGATTGAAAAAGAAAGTTAGGACTTTTCTGCACTTTTTCTGAAGAAAGGACCCCTAAGTCCAGGAATAATCTAATCCTGCTTGGATTTCTTTCTCTCTTCCAAAAGTTTTTTTGTCACCTCTGCATTGGATCCATAGGCTGCATTTTTTTCCAAGCGATCCAAGTAGGTATCCAAGTAGCCTTGAGAGATTTCTGCATTGTCTCCATATAGCTTCCGTAGCTCCTCCAACTTGCGATGTAGCTCTGCTACTACAGGGGCATAGGTAGGATCATTATATACATTACGCAATTCTTGCGGATCCTTGATTCGGTCAATTAGTTCCCACTCGTCGGTATCGTAGTAGTAATGTACCAATTTATACTGCTCGGTAACCACCGCATAGTGTCGCTTGACCATGTGTACCGCAGGATACTCGTAGTAGTGGTAATAGACCGCATCTCGAGTCCACTCTTCGGAATTACCAGTAAGTAAGGGAATTAGCGACTCCCCCTGCATATCTGCAGGTGCAGAGATGCCTGCCGCCTCCAAGAAGGTTTGTGCATAATCTAGATTTTGTACCATCGTAGTAGAGATACTCTTGGGAGCTATTTTTCCTGGCCAAGCCACGAGCAAGGGGGTCTTGAAACTTTCATCATACACAAAACGCTTGTCAAACCAACCATGCTCACCCAGGTAAAATCCCTGATCCGAGGTGTACACGATGAGGGTGTTGTCCATCAGTTGGTTGGCCTCCAAGTAATCTAACACGCGCCCCACATTTTCGTCTACTGCACGGATAGTGCCTAGGTAGTCCTGCATATAACGCTGATACCTCCATTGCATCTTCTCTTTTTCATCCATAGCTGGAAAAGATTCTTTTAATGCAGCATTTACCTTGTCGTAGGAGCGAGTCCAGTTGGCAAGCTGCGCTGGGGTCAATCTCCCTACCTCACGAGAAAAAGCCATTGTATCCCAGGTGGATGTTTGTGGTATTCCCAATTCTCGCATCACCGAAGGATAGATCTTCGAATCTCCAGACCAATTCATGTGCTTAAGTAGATTCATCTCCGCCTCCTTAGCCGCACGTCCTCGGCCAGAGTAGTCGTCAAAGAGGGTGGCTGGCTCAGGAAAGGATCGCTGGGTAAACTCCTCCAAATGTCGTTCCGCAGGCAGCCATTCCCGATGAGGGGCTTTGTGAAGGTAAAACAAGAGAAAGGGCTCCTCAGGATTTCTTTCTTCCTGCAGCCAATTTAGAGTCATGTCGGTGATAATGTCTGTGACATAGCCTTCTACACGAATAGTGCCCTCGTTTTTAGTGATAAAATCTGGGTTGTAATAGGATCCCTGCCCAGGTAAAATTTTAAATTGATCAAATCCCTTGGGATTATTTCCAAAGTGTAGCTTTCCAAACATGGCCGTTTGGTAGCCTGCCTCCTGAAAGAGTTGAGGGAAAGTTACATTGGTGGTATCAAAGGGAAAGTCGTTGTCGATTTTACCATTGAGGTGGGAATGCTTGCCGGTGAGGATGGTGGCCCTACTTGGCGCGCAAATGGAATTGGTCACCGTGGCATTCGTAAAGCGCATGCCCATTTTCGCGATGCGGTCGATATTTGGGGTCTCGATAAGTCGATTGCTGTACGCCGAAATGGCTTGGTAGGCATGGTCATCCGCCATAATAAAAATGATGTTGGGACGGTCTTTGGCGCTAGGGCTAGGGCTTTGTGCCCAAGCAGGAATGACAACCAATAAAAAGCTGAGAAGAGATAAAGTTTTCATAGGTGGATGAAGGGTTGAACCGATGTTTCTCCTTAGGACTAAAGACTCCTTTGGAACACCTTAACCTACAGAAAAAGAACTAAAAATCCGAAAATGTAAAAGTTTACATCCCCACGATGGGAGGTTTTCTATTTTCTCGCAAAGACGGAGAGACGCAAAGGGGGATCGAAAGCAGTCCTTGGCGACTTGGCGTCTTTGCGAGACTATTTCTTTTTTTCACGCAGATCAATTAAAAAAATACATCGATCGATTGAGAAAGCTTCTTTAAAACTTAAGCGCAGCAGTCAAGTAAAACGTACGACCATCGGCAGGCATAATCCCTGGACCAGGGTAGCCTCCCGCTCGGCGCGTAAAATAGCGTGCGTCGGTCAAATTATTTACCCCTGCCTTGATCGAATGCTGCTTCCAGAAATTCCAGCTAGCTGACAAGTCCTGCACACGATAGGCTGGGATCAAACCTACCGTTGCTGCTGCATTGGGGGTGATGGTATTGGAAGCATCTGAAAAGGCCTCTCCGATGTCACTCAGCTGCCAGGTCATGGAAAATTTATTGTAGCTGTAGGTAGCACCAAATCGATTAATCTTGCGCGGTGCATTCTCCACCTGATTGCCTTTCAAATTACGTGTTTGAATCTGCCCATTGTTTATAGAGGTCACTTCAAAATCCCCATAGGTAGCATCCACAAAGGCTAGGGAAGCAAATAGGTGCAAATAACCTACCTGGGAGGATTTGAAGAGTGGTGTGATGGGATCCACCTCCACATAACCTTCAAATCCGCGGCTAATGGAAGTTCCCAAATTTGTTCGAAGCTGGACGATGCGGCCATTGGGCTCCAACTGAGCGATGGAACCGATTCGACCCGAATAGTGAAGGACAAAATAGCTCAAATCAAACTGCAGTGCAGGGGTCAAGCTGCCACGATACCCTAAGTCAAAATTATAGCCTTTGGAATCGGTTAAATTCGGGTCAATAATATCGGTGGTTGCAGGAGGGGTCAGGTCTGAAATCAACACGGGGCGGTAGGCCTGGGATAAGTTGGTGTAGAATTCAGAGTTTTTCGTGACATGGTATTCTGCACCCACACCAAATAGAGCAAAAGAGCGGGTTCGGGTAATCGGTTCCAAGAATTGCGGTACACCATTCACTCGATTGAGCTGTCCTTGCATGGTGGACTGAATCTGCTCTAATCGAACACCCCCAGTGACAAGAAATTTATCTGAGAAGCGAAACATCTGCTCCACAAAAGCAGCCAAATTGGAATTCGAAAAATCCAGATTTCGGGCAAAGGGGCCAGCAGGAACGCTATAGTCAAGTACAGCGGCAGCGGTGCCCAAACCCAATTGCTTGCGATCAATGTGTCCATTGAAATAGCGAAGGCCGCCTACGAGCGACTGCTCTAGTCCAAACAAGGTGTAGGAAGAACTAAGACGAACTTCAGATCCGTAGGTGGTGTAATAATCTCGGTCCACCTGACGGTTGCCCAAATCATCCTCCATGTTGATCGGACGCATGAACCCTACACTGTTGCGCTCGGCAAAGGTACCATAGGCTTTTCCGCTAATCTTCGTTTTGGGAGAAAGGAGGTATTCTACCGTAAAGGCAGGAATGTACCAGGGCGTACTAAACCAGTTTCTATCTCGAGTACTTTGCTCTGGGTCAGTTGCAAACTGTACGTCTGTTAATCCACCAGGCTGTTGGGTATCGGCAGTCATGTAGGTCATTTCCATACCCAGCTTCAGTCGATTGCTCGCTGCATAGCTGGTCTCCAAGTGCAAATGATTGGTTTCAAATGCACCATTTTCTCGCCAACCTTGACCCTCCCGCCGCTGGTAATAGGCGGTGTAGCTCCACTTCCCTTCTGTACCTCCCAGGTAGTTGAAGGAACTAATTAACCCATTGCTTCCCAACGTGTTGACCATCTCTGCAGTAAAGCGAGTAGAAGGGTCTGGCTTGCGTAGAACAAAATTCATCAAGCCCCCAAACTGCGATCCGAATTGCAGGGAAGAAGCCCCGCGGACAATTTCAATTTGCTCCACTACTTCCATGGGTGGGGTAAAGTAGGCCTCTGGATAGCCCATGGGATCCGGGGTGATGTCGTAGCCATTCATGCGCACATTAAATTCCCAAGAACGATTGGGGCTAAGTCCGCGACTAGCCACGCCCAATTGGACGCCCGAACCGTCATTTTCCCAGATGCTGATGCCGGGTGTCTTTGCAAAAATTTGCCGGCTGTTGTTCATGGCAAGGTTGGCATTCAACTCAGCGATGCGAATCACCTCATTTTTCTTTCCCGCATTGATACGGTAATCTGCCACTTCAGGGAGATGGCCACGACCTTGAATTCCTCTGCTGGCAGATATACTAAATTCCCCAAGTTCGAAGGCTACTTCTTCCAAAACCACATCCACTTTTTGCTTGGTATTTTCCAATAGGTTGATCTCCTGTGTGAAGGAATGAAATCCCACCTGGCTGACTACCAACTGATAGGTCCCCGCTGGGATATCCTTGAGAAGGTAATTTCCTGTACGGTCCGATTGGACCCCACGAACGGTACCTTGTAAGTATACAGAAACACCTGGCAAAGGCCGCTTCATTTCATCTAGGATCGTTCCAGAAATTGAATTTTTCTGCGCGAATGTGCTTGTTGTGGCAAGCAAAAAAGAAAGAAAAAACAGCGAGGAGCCAAAGATTTTCATATTTTTATTTAGACTTATTACAAATAATAATGCAAACATAGGGCTGAAAGTATCTCAAGTCAATTTTTATTTAGACTTTTTCTAATTAATTTATTTATCCTTCTCCAAAGCTTCCTTTATCGCCTAAAAAAACCTCTTTAAAACAACTAAAACCTCCTTTTTTTGACTTTAGGAGAATTAACCCTTCCTTTATTCTAGGGTATCCAATCTTGATTTTACTCGGATTTACCTGTAGCTTAACTCAAAAATTACCCGATGTCCCTCCGTTTTTTCGCCATTCTATTCTTCCTTTTTCTCCAGGTATCTCTTGTGGCCCAAGAGAAAATTACCGTCTTCAAAAGCGGGCTGGAGGGCCATGCCACCTACCGCATCCCTGCCATCATCTCCCTTCCCAACGGGGATCTACTGGCCTTCGCTGAAGGGCGAGTCAAGGGAAGTGCGGATTTTGGAGATATCAATTTGGTCCTCAAGCGGAGCAGCGACCGTGGTCTATCCTGGTCTCCCTTACAAACCCTCGTAGACTACGATAGCCTTCAAGCAGGCAATCCTGCTCCCGTCGTGGATTTACTTGACCCCAAACATCCGCAAGGGGTAGTCTATCTTTTTTACAATACGGGCAATAACCATGAGTATGAGGTTCGCCTCAACCAAGGCCTAAGAGAGATTTGGGTGATCAAATCCTACGACCTAGGGTCTTCCTGGACTAGTCCTGAAAACATCACCATCCAGGTGCATCGTCCCAACCATCCAACAGCTAACCCAGCCTATACCCATATCGCCGACTGGAGACATTATGCAAATACCCCAGGCCATGCCACACAGATAACAGAGGGACACTTCAAGGGGCGACTTTATGTTGCTGCCAACCACTCTGTAGGAGATCCACAAGAACGATTTCGCGAGTACCGAGCCCATGGGTTTTACAGCGACGACCATGGAAAAAGCTACCAGGTCTCCGAATCTCTCACCTTTCCCGGTTCGAACGAATCTACCGCAGCTCCCCTCAGTGGGGACCGCCTGCTCATGAGTGTGCGCAATCAAGAAGGAACAGTACGGCAACGGATACTTGCCTACTCTTCGGATGGGGGCAGTACTTGGGAAGAAGAATATTTCGAACCCCAACTTCCAGATCCAGTTTGTCAAGGATCTCTGCTCGCATTGGGTGTTGAAAAAGGAAAAACAATCCTAGCCCATTCAAATGCCGCCGATCCCAAGGATAGAAATCACCTCACTGTCAAAATATCCACAGACGAGGGCCGCACTTGGGATCGTTCCCTCCCTATAGACTCCAGCTCAGACCCAAAAAAATCTTCCTGGACTGCCTATTCGGACTTGGTGCTCCTCGATCCTAACACGCTAGGCATTCTTTACGAGCGGGACAATTACCAAGAGATTATTTTTTATTCCTTTCCTTGGCGTCGTCCATTTCAACCCACTAGTAACTAACCAGCTTCCTCTTTGTAAGAATTTATTCTTTGCTAATAAGGTCTATACTTGCGGTTTCCTACTTTTTTGAAACTGCTCCAAGGAGGATGCTAAAAAGGGCATCCATTCGGGTGCCTGTCGCTCGGCATACGATGCCAAAAAATAGGACAAGGAAGGAGTAAATGGAGCGACACGGAGCTGCATGCCTACTTGCTCGGGGGGTTTATCTCCCTTGAGCACATTGCATCGGTTGCAAGCAGTCACCAAATTAGTCCAAGAAGTTTTTCCTCCTTTTGATCTAGGAATGACGTGGTCTATAGTCAGCTGCTTGGAGCTCCCACAATACTGACAAGCTCCACGATCCCTACGAAACAAATTGGCTCGATTCAGCAGCACCCCCTTGTAAGGAATGTGCTTGTACTGAACCAGTCGGATTACCGCGGGATAAGGAAAGCTACGGGAAACAGTTCGGATCTCAAGGAGCTCGTAACTACTGAGCTGCTGGGCCTTTTCCATCAGCAAAAGTACCATGGCTTTCTGAACAGTCACCACTGCCACAGGATAATGATCCAAATTCAATACCAACACTCTTTTTTCCATCCTTTACCCCACTACACGGTGCATCGATATTTCCAATTCATTTTCTGTGCTTTCTCTCAAAAAATCCTCCCAATCATCCAAATCGGTAGTTTGCATCCGATGATCCATCCAAAAAACCTGTTCGGACCCAAGATACAAGGCATAATGATGCAGCTGCTCATTTGGATCTCGTGCGACCAACAAATCTCCCGCCTCTAGCTCCTCCGGAGCAATCTGTACCCCAGGTAATTTTCCTGGAGTCAGATGATAACCTCCTATTCTAAAAATCAAGGGGAAAACATGCCGCGCATCCATCCCAAAAATACTACGTCCACCAGCCTGAAAAGGGGCATTTAAAAAACGTAAAGCCAACTCCAGCAGCTCCTCCCGATTGGACTTCACTGTAAAGGGACGGTAAGTACCTGTAAAACCTAGGTGATCTTGCCAGTTGAATAACTCCATTTCTGAAAAATGAAGCCTACTTCCCGGTAGTAAGTACAAGTGAGCACCTTGGTAGTCAATGGCAGCGATGGGACTAGTCACCACCTGAAAATCTGGATTGCGAAAATTAGCATATGCCTCCGCAGTAATCTCCTTGATGGACTTGGCCCAAACCCAACCCCCGAGTTGGCTATCCTCATGAAACACTTTGAACCATGCACGATCGGCGGTCAAACCAGTTAATAAGTAACATTCTCCAAAAAGGAGCTGTGTCACTAAGGATGAATCCGTCTTGGGCCGTGCATAAACAGGCAGCATGGTCTGCCGTACGATACCATAGGCATCAATCAAAGGCCATTCTTTGGAGTTCCCTTTTCGCATCTTTTTCCTTCAGGTCCTGCCGTTTGTCGTGATTTTTCTTTCCTCTAGCTAAGGCAATTTCAAATTTAGCCTTGCCTCGATCATTGATAAATATACGAATGGGAATTATTGCAAGCCCTTTTTCAGCAGACTTAGTTTGAAGTTTGATCAACTCTTTTTTCTGCAAAAGCAACTTTCGATCTCGTACAGCCTCGTGGTTATAACTACTCGCCATACTGTAAGGAGAAATATGCAGCTGACGAACAAAAAGTTCTTCCCCAAAAAAAACACAAAATGCCTCGGTCAAAGACACCTTGCCCTCTCGAATAGACTTGATCTCGGTTCCCTTGAGTACCAACCCGGCTACATAGGTATCAATGAATTCAAACTCGAAGCTTGCCTTCTTATTTCGAATGTTGATGACCTTCTCAAATCTGTTGGACTTCGTAGACATGTTACAACTTTAATTTGGCTAAGGGAACGAGGTCGTCACCGACAAATTCCTTTCGAAGATACTTGTAATGAGCGGCCATTGCAATCATTCCTGCATTGTCAGTGCAATACTGAAATTCGGGAACATACAGGGTCCATCCCTTTCGCTTAGCAAGGGAAGAAAGGGTGCTTCGTAATCCTGAATTGGCTGATACCCCACCCGCTATAGCTACCTGATTAGTTCCTACTAGCTTCATGGCCTCCTTCAATTTGATGAGCAGCATTTCTACCAAAGTATATTGTATACTGGCACACAAGTCAGGCAAATTTTCATGAATGAAATTCGGATTCTCTTCCAATCGATCTCTCAAAAAATAGAGCACTGCCGTTTTAATTCCTGAAAAAGAATAATTCAACCCAGGCATGCGTGTAATAGGAAAGGAAAAAGCCTTTGGGTTACCCTCTTTTGCATAGCGATCCAGCAAAGGACCTCCAGGATAGGGAAGTCCAAGTAGCTTGGCGGTTTTGTCGAAAGCCTCCCCCACCGCATCGTCCTGAGTCTCACCGATTACTTCCATATCCAAGTGATCCCGTACCCATACGAGTTGGGTATGGCCTCCACTGACGGTCAAACAAATAAATGGAAAGTTGGGCCGAGGTTCTTCAATAAAATGGGCCAATACATGGGCTTGCATGTGATTGACATCAATGAGAGGAAGATTAAGTGTTTTGGCAAAAGCCTTGGCAAAACTAACTCCTACCAACAAAGATCCCATCAGACCAGGACCACGGGTAACTGCGATAGCACTGAGCTGCTTTTTGGAAATACCCGCACTAGAAAGTGCCTCTTGCACCACAGGGATTAGATTTTCTTGGTGCGCACGCGACGCTAATTCTGGAACTACTCCCCCATATTTTTCGTGTACCGATTGCGTAGCCACAATATTATTGAGTACTTTGCCATTAACTATAATGGAAGCAGAAGTCTCGTCGCAAGACGACTCAATAGCAAGTATAGAAATATCGGTTGTACCCATTGGAAAATAAGGCCAAAGTTACGGATTTTTTACACAAAGCTTTCCGAGTTATGGGTTGGGCTGTCTTTTCAAGTCTACTAGTACTAGTTGGCCTTGGACTTTCCCTTCAGCTTTACCCTGTTCAAAATTGGCTACTCGGTAAACTCACAAGCTCCCTGAGTGATCAATCCAATTTTCGTACCGAAATCGGAACCATTCGGCTCCGCTGGTGGGATGCCCTAAGTTTAGAAGATATCACAGTCTTTGACCAAAAAGATAGCCTTATACTGGGGGCAAAAGAACTTTATGTGGACTTTTCCCTCTTCTCCCTCCTGCCTCCTGGTGATCCAGAATTGGATCAAATAAGAGTAGAACAAGCCTACATTCACCTGATCAATCACCCCGGAGACAGCACTCTTTCCATCAACCGATGGATAGGGACCCTTGGGGAGGTTTTCGGTACTACATCCAGTACCAATCCCGCAAAAATTGACATTCGTACCCTAGCACTACGCAATACAACCCTTGCCTACTCCAACCTACAAGCCCCTCCGATTACTGAAGGATGGGACTATTCAAGAATGGAATGGAACGAGCTTAGCGCCAATATGGCAAACTTTCAAGTTGAGGGCGATCGTCTTGGACTAGAACTTCTCCACCTGAGTGGCAAGGAGCGGTATACAGGGATGAGCATTCAGCAATTGAAGACAGAGATTGCCTACAGTCCTGAGTACTTGGAATTGACCAAACTCGACCTACAAACAGATAAAAGTAGAATCAAAAACTACCTACGACTTGCTCCAAAAGGCCCCAAAGGCTATTCGGATTTTATCAACCAAATTGAACTGACCGCCTTCTTTGACGAAACCGTCATTCACCTTTCGGATATCATCCGATTTGCTCCAAAAGCACCCATCATCGACGATGCGATTGTATTGAGTGGCCCCCTCACGGGAACCATTGCCAACCTCAGCTCAGAAGAATTTTTGATCCGCTTAGGGGAAAAAACAGCTCTTTTTGGTTCTGTTTCCGTAAAGGGTCTCCCCCAACTGGATAGCACTTTCCTTCAATTGAAATTGAAAAATTCAGTAGTTGCAGCAAAAGACTTGAGACCTTACCTCAATACCAGTGCCCAGCGGGAACTGAATAAGTTTGGAATCCTTCGATTCAATGCCGACCTCAACGGAACCCTCCAAAAGCTGACTACCACAGGATCCTTTTCCACCTCTATTGGAAACCTCAACGGCCGTTTGGATTACACAAAAACAAATAAAATCAGTTCCATCAATTCTAAACTTCGAGTTCAAAACCTTGATTTGGGGATCTTGTTTGGAAATCGAGAGACCTTTCAAAAAATATCTTTTGAAGGAACTCTCCAAGCAAAAGGGGAATCTTTAGAAACAGCACTCGTTGATCTCAAGGCTAGCATTAGCAAATTGGGGCTGAACAACTACTCCTACACCAATATTGAGACCGATGCCATTTACGGAAAAAACCTTTTTAGAGGCAACTTATCGATTGATGACCCAAACCTCAAAACCCGCGTCCAAGGCTCCCTCAACCTAAACGAAGGGGTGGATTCTGTCAAACTCCTGGTAGCGATAGATACCGTGTTTTTGGATCGCATCAACCTAACAAAAACACCCGTTTTTATTAGTGGCAACTTGGATATGGATACCCAAGGAATTACCATTGACGACATCCAAGGGATTGCACGCGTACGAGACTTGAAAGTGGGCTACCAAGACCGAAGCTTGGATGCTGGAGATTTTTTTGTGCAGTCTTTATTTGCCGGAGGCACCCGTACCCTTTCACTCAATTCAGATTACCTGGTCATGGCAGCCTCAGGTCATTTCGAGTTGGAACAAATGGGAAAAGACCTGCAGGTACTCGGTAAACAGTACCTCTCAATTTTACTAAATGAAACCCCTCCTTTGGCAGACTTGAAGAAGAATTTTTCTCAAGACTACAACCTGGACTTAAACGTGCGGATGCTGGATATCAATCCCCTTATTCATTTGTTTGAACCACAACTTACTCTCTCCAAAAATACCAGCCTGGAAGGAGCATTTTACCAAACTACAGAAAACACTGTATTTAATTTTTTCACCTCCCTGGATACCCTTACCTACAAAGGCAATACGGTTTTTGATACCAACATTGATTTTAATACCTCCAAAATCATCAATAGCGAAAACATTCTAGCTTCCTTTTACATCTATTCCAAAAAGCAACAGGTGGGTAATACACTAGGATTTACCAACCTAGGGCTGGAAGCAATTTGGAATCAGACTAACCTGGATTTACAGTTTAGCTTGGATCAAGACTCTACGCAAAGCAAGGCTCGGATTGAAGCAGAAACTCGCTTTACCACGGCAGGCACTTTCTTGAAGTTCAAGCCTTCGCTCCTACGCGTCTTAAACCGAGAATGGCAATTTGATCCGAATAACCAAGTAAGCCTACAAGACGGAGCCCTTACGCTCTCCAAGTTACGTGTCTTGAATGAGGGACAGGCCCTAGGGTTGGAAGGAAAAATTAGTGCTAATCCAAAAGAATCCCTAGAACTAGATCTCAAAGGAGTGTCGCTAGACCTCCTCAATACCATAAGCCCCTTAGAAGTAGAAGGGATTGCAGACGGTCGCTTTGCGCTGTCTTCCCTACTTAGCGAAGCGACCCTAGCAGGATCGCTACATATCGAAGGGTTAGCAATCAATGATTTCCCGATTGGGGAAGTGGACCTTTCGGCAGCCATGGAAGAACGAAACTTACGACTCAATCTAGAAAACTACTTCAACGACCAAAAGAAAATCGAAATTGATGGAACCGTTGATTTGGACTCCCAAAACTTGGACTTTGCTGCCAACCTGACCCAGGCCAACCTAGTGATCTTCGAACCTTTTCTTTCCAAATACATTACCAACTTAGGAGGAACTTTAACAGGAAACTTACAACTTCAAGGCAATTTAGACCGTCCCGAATTGATTGGTAGCACCCGTGTAGCACAAGGAAAAATGCGAATCAATTACTTGAACACATCCTATCAACTGGATGGTAGCCTACTATTCCGTCCAACCCAAGTGAGCTTTCAAGACTTAGTCCTTCGGGATGGCAATGGGAATCGAGCCACCTTCACAGGAGGCCTCAACCACCAAGGATTTTCTTCTGTATTTCTGGATATCAACTCCCAGCTTACTAATTTTCAAGTCTTAAATACAAGCTCCAAGGACAATTCCCTTTTCTTTGGAACAGCCTATGCTACAGGTAGCCTAGCCATCAAGGGAAGTACCAGTAATCTGGATGTAACTGCTCGGATAACTTCCCAACCCAACACTCGGATTGCCATCCCTTTGACGAGCTCTAAGGAACAATTCCAGGAAGACTTTATCCAAGTAATCAACGTACAGGATACCGTACGAATCCGAGCCCTTGCAGAGGAAGTCAAGCGTTTGGAGATAGAAAATATCCGGATGAACTTCATCCTTGATATCACTCCAGACGCATTTACAGAGATCATCATCGACCCACGCACAGAGGAAAGTATTCAAGGCAGAGGAAGAGGCACCCTGAATATGAATGTGGACACGCAAGGAAATTTCTCTCTTGCGGGCAACTACGACATTGTGGAAGGTAAGTATAATTTCTCCCTCTACAACGTAGTCAAAAAACAGTTTATCGTCCAGCCTGGGGGAAGAATCACCTGGTATGGTGACCCGTATTCGGGAATCATGAACCTGAAAGCTAGTTACGAGGAAAATGTATCGCTGCAACCCCTACTCAATGCTACTAGCACGGATCAGGAGAATAGTCAGATGCGCAGAAGATTCCCCCTGAAGGTACTGATGGATCTCCAAGGAGAATTACTTTCTCCCACCTTCAAGTTTGGTTTTGACTTCAGTGCCTTCCCTTCCAGTGGGGACGTACAAACCACCATTTCGGCCTTTCAAAATAGGGTAGCAGCCGACGAACAAGAGATGAATCGGCAGGTATTCTCTGTCATTGTCGCTCAAAGCCTTTCTCCTGAAGGGCAGTTTTCTGGCGGATCAACACTTTCCTCAAGTCTTGGGAACCTACTTTCCTCTCAAATAAACCGGTTTATGGGCCAGTTAGATAAAAATCTGGAAGTATCCATAGACCTGGCCACTTTGGATCAAAATGCACTAGAAAATTTTCAAATTAGCGTGGCACGCACCTTCTTAGATGGTCGACTTCGAGTTTCTCGAGATGGAGGATTTACTGACAACAAGGGAACAGCCAGTGCTGCTTCGATCATTGGGGATTGGCAGGCGGAATACCTAATCACCGAAGACGGAGTTTACAGACTGCGCATCTTCAATCGTAATAATTTCAATACTTTCACCTCACTATCCCTTTCTCAAAATGTGCTTTCCTATGGGGCCTCTGTGACCCAGAACGTATCCTTTAATTCCTTTACCGAACTTTTCCGAAAACTCGCACGGAGAAAGGCTGAACGTCTCAAACTTCAGGATTCCGATGATTTTTTACGCGAAGATTATGGGGGAATGGAGGAGTGGAAACCACTTCAACTAGAAAATCTACCCCTACTAGACGAATACATCCCTCCAGTGCGCTTGGAAAAAATTCCTCCTAAAAAGGATTGAAGTGAAAGTCAACAGCTACTAGCCCCAATTGCACAGCAGATTTGTTTGGCACCATGTTTAAAATCCAAATTTTAATGCCTTTTGCATGAAGTGAGGACCCTTGGTTATGGTAAATGTCGACCGTCAACTGTGATTAAATCGTATCCATTTTTAAACAATTTCAAGCTACTCGCTATTCTCTACTTAAAGAATACTCATGAAAAAAATTACCCTTTGCTGGTTTCGAAGAGACCTGAGAATAGAAGATCAAACCGCACTTTTTTACGCCTTACAACAGGAAGATCAGGTACTTCCCTTATTTATTTTTGATCGCCACATCCTAGATGCCTTGGAAGACAAGGGCGATGCTAGGGTCTCCTTTATTCATGACCAAATTGCCAGATTGAAATCCTTTTTTGAGCAAAAGGGAAGTTCCATGCTCGTCCGGTACGGGTATCCAGATCAAATCTTTCAAGAACTCCTCCACGAATACGAAGTGCAGGCTGTCTACACCAATCGGGATTACGAGCCCTATGCCTTGACACGGGATAGTCAACTAGAAGCATTGCTTAAAGAAAAAAATAGTTCTTTCTTCTCCTTCAAGGACCAAGTCATTTTTGAACCCAACGAAATCGTCAACGGTTCGGGAGAGTTTTACAAAGTCTTCACCCCCTACAGCAAAAACTGGTTGGAAAAATTTAGAACCACCCGGGTGCAACCACTCCCTCCAGCAAATTGGGGTAATTTATGCCAAATTCCACCGCTTCCCCTACCCTCTCTTTCGGATATGGGATTTACTCGCTCTTCAATTGAAATTCCTAGTAGCGACTTGGACGAAGAGATCGTCCGTCACTACGAGGAACGTCGGAATTTCCCAGCTCAGCGAGGAACCAGCAGATTGGGAATTCACCTACGCTTTGGAACCCTTTCCATTCGCAAACTAGCCCTTAAGGCTGCCTCCCTTAACGCCACTTATTTAAATGAATTAATCTGGAGAGAATTTTATGCCATGATCCTGGGTAATGCCCCTCAGGTGGTCGATCGGGCTTTCAAGCCGCAATACGACCGAATTCCTTGGCGAAACAAGGAAGACGAGTTTGAAGCCTGGTGTGCCGGCACTACCGGCTATCCCATCGTGGACGCTGGCATGCGGGAACTGAATGCTACGGGATTTATGCACAATCGGGTCAGAATGATTGTCGCCTCCTTTTTAACCAAACACCTGCTCATCGATTGGCGTTGGGGAGAGGCCTATTTTGCAAAGAAATTACTGGATTTTGAACTGGCCTCCAACAATGGAGGTTGGCAATGGGCAGCAGGGACCGGTACCGATGCGCAACCCTACTTCCGGGTATTCAACCCCGATTCCCAAACCGAAAAATTTGACAAAGATTTAATCTACATTAAAAAATGGATTCCAGAATTAGGGACTACAACCTATCCAAAACCAATTGTAGACCATAAATTTGCACGGAATAGAGCCATAGAAACCTATAAAAAAGCGTTGACCCCATGAACATAGGAGATCGAGTACGTGTCTTGCACGGAAAAGAAGAAGGCGTAATTCGCAAAGTTTCGACAGGAGGAAGACTCGAAGTGGAAATTGAAGATGGATTCGTCATTCCGGTAATGAAGTCTGAAGTAGTGCTGATCGCAGAAGCAGAAAAAAGTTATTTTGGCGACTCCCAAACTTCTTCTGTAGACATCGAAATACCCCTTCCTATCTCAGCCCCAAAGGATCAAGGCCTTTACCTTGCCTTCTTGCCAATCAACGACCAAAACTTGAGCCTATACCTAATCAACGATAGCCCGAAAGCCTATCTTTCCCATGCCTCCGAAGTGTATGGTTCCAACCACCGAACCCTCTTTGCAGGGATTCTTGGTGCTGGTGAGGTCAAAAAAATTGACGATCGACTCCTCAAGGAATTAGACGAGTGGCCCTCGTTTTTACTGCGCTTTATCCCTATTCAAGCCAAGTTAGAAAAAGCCATTCCTGCCTTTGAACGACAGTTTAAACTAAAGGCTACCCAATTTTTCAAACACCTGAGTACAGCACCCTTGCTCGGAAAAAAAGTGTACTTATTTGCCCTAGAGCAAACCACCAGAGAACTGGACATTCGCGGATTGAATGCCGAACTCAACCCAAATAGTTCCACCCCTCCACCCACAAAAGTACAGGCCCCGGCAGCCTCCATCGACCTCCATATCGAAGCAATTCACCCCAAGCCAGACAGCCTAAGTAACTCTGAAAAGCTACGGATACAACTAGAGGTTTTTGAGAAAAATCTAAACCAGGCTATCGCGGTGGGAATGGACCAGATTACATTCATCCATGGTATTGGCAACGGAGTACTTCGAAAAGAAATTCACAAGCGATTGAGTCAAATTGGAAATATTTCCTACTTTCAAGATACGCAGAAAGACCAATGGGGCTACGGTGCTACTTTGGTCAAAATTTCCTAAGCATCTCACCTAATGAAATCCCCTGTATTTCAACTCTTTTCACACCAACACCAACAGGCAAAAGCTCTCTTTTTAGAATTAGGGAAGGAAATCAAATCTACCAAGGCCATTGCACTTTTAGAGCAACTGGAGTTTTTAGAACTCTATTCTGAGCTGCTAGAAAAAATTCATTTTGAGGAAAAAGAGCTGGGTTACCCCTTGTTTTTCCCATTGAAAGCCCTTAAAAAATCCTTGAAGAAAGTCCATCACCTCAAGCTGGTGGAGAGAGGTTTCAAACAAAGAGAAAAATCACAATCACTTAGCTACGAAACCTTCAAAAGTTACTTGTTTGACCAAAAACGCGAAATACAAAAACAAGCATTCGATCTGTTGGTGGGCAGCTCCTTGAAAATGTGGGAGGATTATTATCAAAAAGCCTATGAAGCGAGCAAAGGAATCAAACCCCTGGTATTGACTACCTCCATCCACCAATTGGTTCAGGAGGAACTTGAACAAATACGCAAAGAGGTGACAGCTCCAATTAGCACACAAGGCTTCCGAGATCTATTTGAAGGGTTACGGAAGGTGATCATTTTAGAAAATCTCCTTGTACACCTGGGGTTAAACGCTATTTTTATTTCTCAAATTCATGAGGAAATTGAGCGATTAAAGAATGGCCTAAAACCCTGGTATGCCAACCACCTCAGCCTTCAAAGCTTAACCCACTTTATCGGGCAACAGGATGAAGTATCCAAAAAATACTTAGACTGGGTGAAGGAACTGAAAGAAGAAAAGAAAACCCTCACGGCATCGCTTGAAAAACAAGCAATCCACCTCCTTCGGAAAGTTGGCAGCTAATCACATCACGAATCAAAAAAAGTTTATCCGCTTTCTTAGCAGTAACTTCGTATTTTTTTAGTGTTGCGAGTAATCATTGACAAACGACGGTCCAAAGCTCCCCTAAATTGGACTTCAAGCCTATTTTTTACTTTCCTTTTCAGTGATCAAGCAGCTACTTACAAAAAAATATCCACCGTTGTGCAATGGAGATTTCTTGGAAATGCGCCAATAACTAAACTTTACTTAAGGCGTCTTCCAGGTCTTTTTTTAGATCTTCCACATCCTCCACTCCTACACTCAGTCGGATCAAAGAATCCACCAGGCCTACCTTTTCACGCTCTTCCTTTGGAATGGATGCATGGGTCATGCTAGCAGGGTGCCCACAAAGTGACTCCACGCCACCCAAGGATTCGGCGAGGGCAAAAAGCCGGAAATTCTCCATCACTTTTTTCGCATCGGCAAGTTGATTGCCTACCAGCGTAAAGGAAATCATTCCTCCAAAATCACGCATTTGACTTTTTGCCACCTCGTGATTTGGGTGGTCTTCAAAGCCTGGCCAATAGACCTTCGCTACTTTGGGATGATTGCGTAAATACGTTGCAATGACTTTTCCATTGTGGCAGTGACGCTCCATGCGGAGATGCAAGGTTTTGATGCCTCGCAGTACCAAGAAACAATCCTGAGGTCCTGGGGTTGCTCCACAAGCATTTTGCAAGAAGACCAGGCGAGCAGCGAGTTCATCGTCATTTACGATCAAAGCTCCCATCACTACATCGGAGTGGCCACCCAAGTACTTGGTCACGGAATGCATCACAATGTCAGCCCCTAGATCTAAGGGATTTTGTAGGTATGGAGAAGCGAAAGTATTGTCCACCGCCAAAAGCAAGCCGTGCTTCTTGGAAAAAGCTGCCATTGCCTTGAGGTCAATGATGTTCATCATCGGGTTAGTTGGGGTCTCTACCCAAACCATCTTGGTACGCTCGTTGACTAGCGAAGAAAGTCCCTCTGGATTAGCCATGGATACAAAATGGAATTTGATGCCGTAGCGCTCAAACACCTTGGTGAACAAGCGGTAGGTGCCACCATACAAGTCATTGGTGGAGATGATCTCGTCTCCTGGATTAAACAACTTAATGACTGAATCGATGGCTCCGAGTCCTGAGGAAAAGCAAATACCATGTTTCCCATTTTCTAAAGCGGCTAAACTCTGCTGCAAAGCTGTACGAGTCGGATTGTGCGTTCGACTATATTCGTAACCCAGATGGTCACCAGGAGATTTTTGAACGTAGGTGGAGGTTTGAAAAATAGGCGTCATGATGGCTCCTGTGGAAGGATCCGGAGCTACGCCCGCGTGAATGGCTTTGGTACCAAATTTCATCTAAAGTGAATTTAGGAGGGTTGGGTTTACATAGAAATCAAAACCTATTTTGGATAAATGAAGGCAATTCCAATACTAGGTGCTAAACTTGTTAGCTTTTACTTCAAAAGCGTATCAAAGATGACAAAAAAGGACAGCATATTCAAGGACTTGGGCAGCTACTTCCGAAGCCATTCGATCACCATGCTAGGCTGGATCTGGGTGAGCTTTGCTCCCCTCCTAGGTACGCTGTTACTGAGCACACACTACCAGGATCTGGAGCAGATTACCGTATTGGGCGTTGGGGAACAGATTCTGCTGATTCTCATCCTATCCCTTCTTGTTGGGCTAGCATTCCTCCCAACCACCTTTGCAGCGCTCGCCTCAGGCTTCTTTTGGGGGTGGCCTGTATTCCCTCACCTCGTGATCGCCTACCTTTTTGCCAATGTCCTGGGCTATTCTTTGGGAAAATGGCTCCATGCAGACTTCCGAACGATCCTGTATGCACGCCACCCGAATTTGCAGCAGGAAATCGAAAAACGAATCGAGCAGCCAGCAGGATTGGTGTTTTTTGTACGAATTAGCCCAGTGATTCCTTTTGCAATATCTAATTTTCTGTTTGCCTCTTTGGGAATTCCCCTCTCAAAAATCATTCGCTATGGACTTCCGGGCATGCTCCCAAGAACCATCCTAGCATTCGCTTCAGGGATGGCAGCACAGTCTTTTTTGGAGGCAAAAGCCTCTTTAAAAGACCCACAAGATTGGCTGGTACTTGGACTGCTACTTGTTGGGAGCGTCTGGGGAATTTGGTATTTTTGGAATAAGAAGAAAGCTGAAGCCTAGCACTAGGGGGAACTTTTCCCTCAATTAATTCAAAAGACGTATGATTACATCCATCCACCCCAAATTGCCTATGCGCAACAAAGCCATTACCCAGGCATTCTATCTGGAGAAACTCGGCTTTCAACGGCTAGGGTCCCCAGGCTATCCCGAGTACCTGATGGTTGAAAAAGATGCGATTGAACTTCATTTTTTTCTATTCCCTGAATTGGATCCTCTACAAAACTACGGACAAGTCTACCTGAGAACAGACGCTATTGACCAACTCTACCAGTACTTTTTAAATCAGGAAGTAGCAATCCATCCAAATGGCCCTTTGGTAACCAAACCTTGGGGACAGCGGGAATTTTCGATCTTGGATCCCGATCATAATTTATTGACCTTTGGACAATCCTACCTTTAATAGGAATCCCTGCTGGCAAAGAATTTTGGGGAATTTTCCAATGCAGACCAGACTACAAAAACCATCCACTAAGAAGAGGAAAGTCGGCTCTTGCAAGAATCCACTTTTGCGCGGTAACTGTACATTTTCGGTCACTTCCTTGTGCTATTGGTGAACAAATTTTTCAGAAAACCCTATTCTCTAAAAAATAAAAATTAAGTGAGTTAATTTTTAAATAGAAAAAAAATAAAATTTAATTATCTGTTTATCAATAGTTTATAATTTTTTTGATTATTTTTTTTCATATAATTCCTAGAATTAGGTGATACCTGGTTGTGAACTAAAAATGTGGTATTACTTTTTCTAAGAATGTGAAGAGAAAAAAGCAAAAGCTTTCTTCTTTAACCTGTAGATACCACACCCATGAATCAAACCAACACCCAAAGACAAATGCGCCAAGGATTGCTTGAATATGGTGTCCTACATATCATTTCCCGAGGAGAAGTGTACCCCTCGGACTTAATCGATGAACTCACCCAAGCAAAGTTGATTGGGATAGAAGGTGTTCTATACCCCTTACTCAACCGCCTTAAATCTGAAGAGCTGATTACCTACCGCTGGGTAGAATCAGAAGAAGGTCCTTCTCGAAAATATTATTCCATTACTGAAAAAGGCAAAGCAAGCCTTAAAAATCTTGCTAATACCTGGAAAGCACTCGTGCTATCCATCAGTCAAATCACCAAAAAGAAACCTCAGCCAACGACTATTACCCCATGAAAAAGACCATAAGCATCACGATCAGTGGCATTGTATTTCATATCGAAGAGGATGGATACGATACCTTAAAGAATTACTTAGAAAGCATTGCAGCTCACTTTTCAGGCTATTCGGATAGCAAAGAGATTGTATCTGACATTGAAAACCGTATCGCTGAGATTTTTCTTTCCTACTTAAAAAACAACAACCAGGTTATTACAGCAGAGAATGTGGCTCGTCTGATTGAGAAAATGGGGACTATTGCAGACTTCAGCACATTGGAAGATCCAACAACTGAGGACGAAGCAAGTGAACCCACAGGTGATGATTTTTACAAATACGTCACGCCACCTTCCTCTGCTGAAGGAGGGTATAAAAAGATCATGCGGATGGAAAATAAAAAAATCCTAGGTGGGGTCTGTGCTGGAATTGCTCACTATTTTTCCATCGATGCATTATGGATTCGACTGATTGCCATTCTACTCTTATTTAGCGGAAACATCCATATCAAGCCAATCCTTTTTGACTTCAATCCCTTCGATTGGATGGAAGTAAATTTTAGTTTTGCCGCACTTGCCATCATTGCCTACATCGTCTTGTGGATCATCCTTCCAGTATCGTACACACAAGAAGAAAATAAGGAAATCAAAAAACTTTATCGAAATCCAGATAGTAAGGTTTTGGGTGGTGTCGCTAGTGGTCTTGCTGCCTATTTTGGGATCGAGGAATTGTATGTTCGACTAGGCTTTATCTTCCTAACTATTGCAGGGGGGTCCGGTGTTGTGATCTACCTGATTCTTTGGATCATTACTCCAGTAGCCAACTCCATCACGGAACGAATTAAAATGAAAGGAGAAGAAATCACCTTAGATCGAATTAATTCTAAGGTTAAGGAAGCAATTAATCCAGAACCAGCTACACCTGAATCTACCTTAACAAAAATACTAATCACTCCATTTCGGGTAATTGGTCAAGTGATTGAAGCACTTGGCTCTGCATTTGGATCCATAGGAAAAATTATTCTGACCTTGCTTCGCGTCTTTTTTGGGTTGATTATTTTCTTCTTTGGAATCGGTCTTGTTGCTGCTCCTCTGGTAACTTTCACCCTTTACCTAGGTATTATTGACCCTATCGTTTATGGTGCAGTAAATGAATTCCCCTTGGAAATGATTACAGAATTAGTTCCTACAGGACTGGCAGCTGCCGGCCTTGGAGTCTTAGCAGTTCCTGGTATAGTGATCCTAATGCTCGGTTTGAGCGTCCTGTCCATGAAAAATCTGGTAGGGACCAAATTTGGCCTCACAGCACTTGCCCTTTGGCTTTTATGTATTGGAATTGCCGGATTTCAGATTCCTCAAATTGTCTCCAAATTTAAGGTTGAGGAGCGCATTCAAACCAATACTACCCTTCCAAATACACAAGGAACCCTCCTCTTGAAAGTAAAGGAATTCCAAGAGGAAAATAACTTCAAAAACTTAAATCTTCAATTGATTAGTAGTAGCGACACTACCTTAGTCCTTATCAAGGAAATAACTGCACGAGGAAAGGATAAAGATCAAGCGCGAGCCACTGCTGAAAAAGTAACGTACAACTACGTTTTTGAGGATTCCGTATTGACCTTTGACGAAGGGGTTGACCTCCTATCGATGGGCGCCTTCAGAGACCAAAGAATTAAATTAAAGTTGGCAATCCCCTACAACCGCCCATTTATTTTGGACAGAAGTCTACTGCGTATTCTTGAAAACACGCTCTACCGAAATGGATACGAAACCAGTGACGTACGTCCAGAAGCCGTGTGGGTATTCAATGAAGCAGGGCTGACCTGCCTCACTTGCCCAGGAAAAAAAGGAGAACGGCGAGATTGGGATTCATTTGAATCTGAAAAAGCCCAACAAGATTCCCTCAGCAAAGTTCAACAAGATAGCTTGAGCAGAGCTAAGTTTAAGGATGCTTATTTCCTTAAACCCTAAAGCATCCCCAATAATTTGTTTAGTAAGGTTGATGGAAGAGGCCTCGCCCCCATACTTGCGGGGCGGGGCTTTTTTTGTACCTTCTAACAAACTTTTAAATCATGGATGTTACTGCAAAATTTTTAGGAGGGGCCGGAGTTGTCACCGGTTCTAAATACCTCATCGACATTGGAAACTTTGAATTTCTCGTTGACTGTGGCCTTTTCCAAGGGGGACGCAAATTGAGGGAACTCAACTGGGACCACTTCCCCATGCCCCTTGGAGAATTGGAGGCCGTTGTCCTCACCCATGCACACCTCGATCACATTGGCTACCTACCAAGACTTGTCAAACAAGGATTTAATGGACCAATCTACTGCACGGAGGCCACAGCATCGCTAGCCAAAATCTTACTCCTTGACTCTGGGAAGCTCCAAGAAGAAGAGGCGGAGTTTGCCCGCAAAAAAGGCTACTCCCGTCACGACGATCCCCAGCCCCTGTACACCATGGATGATGCAGAGTCGGTATTTCCTCTCCTCGTACCCAAACCCTTTGAAACTCCCTTCTCCATCCACCCAGCAATTACCGTCACCTTTTTTCATGCAGGCCATATCCTTGGTGCCTCCATCGTCAAATTCCGATTCAGGGAGAAAAACAAACCAAACGACTCGTGTTTTCAGGTGATCTTGGGCGCTACAAAGATCCGCTCCTTGTCCCTCCCACTCGAATTCCAAAAGCAGATATCCTCTGGATAGAATCTACCTATGGAGATCGAAAATCGGCCAACCCAAAACCCGAAGAA
>JAURGC010000166.1 GCA_030833985.1 Algoriphagus sp.
ACCTATCGCGCAGAAATGTCCAAGGCAGGATTGGGTGTGTTTTCGGAGATTTATTATCCAGCAGGCTGGAAAGCCAAGGTGGATGGCCTGGAAGTCCCCATCCTTCGAACCAACTACTTGCTCCGCGGTTTAAACATTCCTGCCGGTACTCACGAAATTGTCTTTACCTTTGCCCCTGCGAGTTACACTGCTACCAAAACACCCATGATCCTATTCCAGTATGCATTGGTGATTTTGTTGATTGTTGGACTAGTTACCACTTACAGAAAATCAGATGCAAGCCGCTGAAGAACAAGATAAAGTCGTTCGTTTCTACGACCAGTTTGCTGAGAAGCAAGAAAAAACAGGCATCAACTCCAGGCATTTGAGCATCCTAGATAAGGCAAAGCAGGCTGGACTGACATCCAATCACCGGATTTTGGAGGTAGGCTGTGGTATCGGAACTGTTTCGCATCTCTTAGCAACTCAGGTTCCCCAAGGAAAAGTACTTGCCCTAGATATTTCTCCAGAAAGCATTGAAAAGGCCCGTGGACTTTGGAAAAAACAAGACAATCTCAAGTTTGAGGTTTCAGACATGGCAGATTTCAATCTTCCTGGAGAAACCTTCGATTTTTTTGTGTTTCCAGACGTTTTGGAACACATTCCAATAGCTCAACATGCTCGCTTATTTGAAAATATCAAGCGCCATGCGCATGCAGACTCGGTTGTCCTGATCCACATTCCTGCCCCCAGATACCTGGAGTGGATGATTGCCAATCAACCGGAAAAACTTCAAGTAATTGATCAGCCGCTAGACACTGGTACCTTGGTGCAGACCTTGGGTACGGCTGGTTTTTACCTCGAAAAAATGGAGACCTACGCCCTCTTTTTTGAAGAAAAGGATTACCAATATTTTGTATTCCGATCCCACAAACCGGTGCAAAAATCCACGGCAAAAAATAAATGGCAGGTCCTTAAGGAACGAATTATTATCCGTCTGAAATACGGAATCAGCAGCTAATCAATATAAATAATGGAAATTCAAGCAGGTACCGTAGTAGGACTCACCTACGAACTCAAGGTAAGCAAAGAAGAGGATGAAATTGAATCTGCTCCTTTTAGTGTGGAAGTTCGAGAAGAGGATGACCCATTTTTTTTTCTATATGGACAGAGTGGCCTTCCCGAAAAATTTGAGGAGCTGCTCCAAGGAAAAAAATTGAAAGAGGAATTTTCTTTTTCCTTGACCACAGCAGAAGCCTACGGGGAAGCAGATGAGGAACTATTGGTAACCTTACCTGTAGATCAGTTTTCCAAGGAAAGAGGATTTAGCCCATCCATGTTGGAGGAGGGTAATTTTCTTCCTCTCGTGGACGAAAATGGGTACCCCATGCAAGCGAAGGTTTTGAAAAATTTAGGAGAGGAATTGTTATTGGATTTCAATCATCCGCTCGTTGGATTTGACCTGCACTTTGAGGGCAAAGTCATCGAAGTTCGTAAAGCCACCAAAAAAGAATTGGAGCAGGGGCTAGTAGAAGGAGCCTCAGATCCGGAAGTCTAAAGAAGAAAGTAGAAGTAAAAAAAATCCTGTCAATCAGTCTCCGCTGGCAGGATTTTTTCTTTAAGACTTGAGCGTTATAATCTTTTCTTCTCGAACATGCAGGTACACGCGGTCGCCAATTTGATGTTTTCTTAAAGGGTCATCTACTTCCCAGAGCTGTCCTCCTGCTCTCAACCTTACCTGAAGACTGTTGTAATGCACTAAAAACCGCTGATCCACCACGTGTCCTACTAGGCCTCCTCGAGTGCGAATGCGAATATCTGCTGGTCGAATGTAGGACTGATCTCGATCTGGAAGGGTATTGATTGCAGAAAAAAGTCGTGCCACGTACTTTGATTTGGGCTGCTCACAAAGTGCTTTTGAATTTCCCTTTTGGGTAATTTTCCCTTTCTGGAGCACCACTAAAGTGTCTGTAAACCAGAGCGCATCGTCCAAGTCATGGGTCACAAAGATCACCGTGGTTCCCATCTCACCAAGCAGTTCCTTCAGTTCGTAGATTAGCTTGCGTTTTTGAATGGCGTCTAAATGGCTAAAGGGCTCATCCAAGAGCAGCACCTCCGGCTCTACCGCCAATGCCTGGGCTATGGCAACTTTTTGCTGCTGCCCCCCACTGAGTTGCCGTGGGAGCCTATCCTTGTAGGGGGTCAACCCAAGTCGATCGAGCAGATGCCCTACGCGATGCTTGCGGTAGTTTTCTTCGTAATTCAATAGCGGTCGTGTAATATTTTCTTCGACCGTGGTATTGGGGAAGAGCTGGTAATCCTGATGGATGAGTTTAATCTCATCGTAACCTGGCACCAGCTTTTGTTCTGGATTTTCAATTTTCTTTCCATCCAACAGCACCTCTCCACTTGTTTGCGTCAGCAGACCTGCTGCGATGCGTAGGAGCGTACTTTTGCCCGAACCACTTTCCCCAATGATGGAGACAAATTCTCCTTTGGCTAGCTCTAAACTAAATTCCTGCAAGGCAGCATGTGATTCATAGGATTTGGTGAGTGCGCGGAGGGTAAAATAGGACATGTCGGAGATGAAGAGTGTTGGAATTGGGCTTGATGATTCCAAGATAAGAAGTGAATTTGAAAAGTCCGATTATTGAACCCTTTTCCAAAAACCATCCTCAGTACAAACTTTTTTTTTTGTAAACAAGCGCCTGTTTTTTTTGTTAGTTTCACATTATAAACCAAACTCCAACCATGAAAAATCAAACTCTTATCCTGTTGACCCTTGCCCTATTTTTTGTGGGAATTAGTTCGTCACAAGCACAAATTCATCAACCAGCAGCTAGCCCTGCAGCTCAGGTGAGCCAGGTGGTAGGCTTTACCAAAATAAGTATCGACTACTCTTCTCCCGCAGTAAAAGGAAGAAAGGTATTTGGCGGAATCGTCAAGTATGGCGAGAGCTGGAGAGCTGGAGCAAACGGTCAAACCATCATCGAGTTTAGCACTGCTGTAAGTGTAGGAGGCAAAAACTTGGCTGCTGGCAAGTATTCTATTTTCGTAACTCCTGCAGCTACTGGTGAGTGGACCATCCATCTCAATAAAAAGGCAGAGAGCATCTACAGCTACATGAAAGATGGCAAGATCGATGAGGCGGCACTAGCTGCTGACGATGCGGTAGTTGTTAAGGCAACTCCTGCAACAGTAGGTGCTACCGAGCGTCTTCAGTACCACATTTCTGCCGGAAACAATAAAGTGGCCCAAGTAACCCTTGCATGGGATACTTCCGCAGTATCCTTGATGATAGACACCTTGGTAGATCAAAAAATGGAGCAGTTTAAAACCCAGTTTTAAGCTTTCCCTTAATTCAGTATAGCTTAAAAATTAACTCCTACCTGGATTGAACCAGGTAGGAGTTTTTTGTTGCTTGGCTAGGTTGAACAAATCCCATTAAGGTAAATGTCGCAAAGATGTCATAGCCCTAATCTTTTTTTCAAGAATTATTTCAGCCATTTTTGAGTGATGACCCTAGCTGAACAAGTTAAAGCTGCAAGGAAAGATCGCAACTGGACCCAAGCCGAAATAGCAAAGCGTTGTGGCGTGACACTACGCACCATCCAAAGAATTGAAAAAGGAGAGGTAACTCCGAGTGCCTATACCTTGGGCAAGCTGATTGAATTATTAGCCCTCGAGCAAGAAAAATCTTCACAAAACCTTTCGCTATCGGTAAAAACCCATTCCTTAAAGTCAAAATTAATACCGCTTGCAACCCTTGCCTTTTCTAAAAGAAACCTTCCTAAACTTCTGCTTATGTTCACCGCTATGACTTTAATTATTGGCTCCATTTTTTGGGGATTCACTCCGATTCCCACAACGCTTGCAGAAGGGGAAATAGATCAAATCACCTTCAGCACCATCAATTGTGAGTCGACAACATCCTGCGATATGCAGCTTACCGTTAGGGATCTGAATGGGAATATTCAACTTCAAAAAACCTTTGGAGGCACGAGCTACGATAAAGCAAGTGCGGTACTCCCCATCTCAGTTGGTGGCTACTTCCTTCTTGGCTCTACAAGTTCCTTTGGAGCAGGTAATTACGATATACTACTCATCAGAACAGATGAAAAAGGAGCTGTTGTTTGGCAAAAAACTTACGGTGGCTTTTTTAACGAATACGGAGAAAAAATTAGTCTGAAGGATGGAATACTGACCATAGAAGGATTTCAACAGAAATGTATTACTGCCAATGTTTCGAATGACTGTTTGATGGAAAAATGGATATTCGGTGTTGATACAAATGGCAACTTCCTATAAAATCATCTCCTACTTTAACCAATCTAGTTTCTATTTTTTTTTGCTCAGCAGACCTATTTCTACCTCCATCAAAAACCCCTTTTTAACATTCAAGCAAAAAATCTTCGGGATTTTAGATTTTAAAAACTAAAACACTTAGAGGATAAGACACCTCTAGGTGTTTTTTG
>JAURGC010000016.1 GCA_030833985.1 Algoriphagus sp.
GACCCGATTGCTGGGCATTGTTTACAATATCATTGGCAATTTCAAAATAAGGATTTCCGCCTTGCAAGGAAAAGGTATCGTAGTCCAGGCCCAACGCTATATGAGCATAAAATGCAAGTAAGGAACTGATGTTATTTAAAAAAGTAAATCTATTGAATTCCAAAGGCTGAGACTCTTGGTAGTCAAATGACCAATTTCTGTCAATAAAATTGAGTACCACCGATTCATAATTTGTCCCAAATACTGGCCTAACCACCTGAATTTGAACAGTGGCATTGTATACGCCAATTTGAGGCACATCGTTGATAGTCATTAATAAGTTTCCTTTGATTCGCTCTTCCGCCCTAAATTCATTGGAAGTCCAACTTCGGCCATTGAGAAACTGTTCAAAGCTAGTTTTCATCTGATTAAACACCTCAGTATTTTGAAATCTAGACCGGTCACTATTAATTATGACTCTGAAATCTAGCTCTTGGGTATAGCCTTTAAAAAAAATCCCAAGGAACCCCACTAAGAAAACAAGCCCTTTCTTCATGGATTAAACTTACAAAAATTCTTCGTCTCTAACTTAAACCCAATGAGATTTTGACCTCCTCAAGAATCAGTTGAGCGATCTTGGACTTTGGTAAAAGAGCCGATTGGACAACCTTGCCTTCTTTGTGAAATATTTGAACCTTATTGGTATCGTATTTAAATCCTTCACCTACTTCCTTCGCTGAATTTAAGACGACCAGATCAAAATTCTTTCGGGTTAGTTTGGCTTTGGCATTGGCCGCTCCGTCCTCAGTTTCCAATGCAAATCCGATATGGAATTGACTTCTTCTTTTCTCCTTGCCTAACTCATAGGCCAAATCTATGTTAGGAACTAAGCGAAGGGCTAGTTCTTCTCCTTGTTTTTTGATTTTGTGAGGCGCTGCAGTTTCGGGTCTGAAATCTGCCACAGCAGCAGCAAAGATCACAATATCCATTTGCGCATGCACTGCTTTTGCCGCGGCAAACATTTCTGCAGCGGTAGTGACCCGATCCACCTGAAAACCGTGGTTATCCAAGGTGAGTGCTACAGGACCAGCAACCACATGCACTTCCGCACCTGCAGCCTTAAATACATGAGCCAAAGCAAAACCCATTTTGCCACTCGAATGGTTGCTCAAAAACCGTACAGGATCCAGCGCTTCTTGAGTAGGACCCAAAGTGATTAACACCTTCTTTCCAGAAAAAGCTTGCTGAGGAGTAAAAAAATGAACCACGTATTCCAAAATCCGATCTGGCTCCATCATTCGCCCCTGACCAGAAAGGCCACTGGCCAATTCCCCTGTTTCGGCATCCAAGACCCTATTTCCATAAGAGGCTACTTTCTCCAAGTTGGTACGAACCGAAGGATGCTGATACATGTCCAAATCCATTGCAGGAGCAAGTAGCACAGGACATCTACAAGAAAGGTAAGTTGCAGTGAGCAGGTTGTCACAGGCTCCTTGAGCAAACTTCGCCAAGGTATTGGCACTCAATGGGGCAATTATAAAAAGGTCTGCCCATAGGCCAAGCTCTACATGGTTGTGCCATTGACCTGTATTTTTTTCAAAAAATGTCGATAAAACTGGACGCTTAGAAAGCGTCGCCAACGTGAGGGGAGTAATAAAATCAAGAGCAGAGGTCGTTGCTATTAGCTGTACCTCTGCTCCAGATTTAATCAATAAGCGAACCAAAGTTGCCGTCTTGTAAGCTGCTATACTGCCTGTGACACCAACTAAAATACGCTTCCCTTGCAGGCTCATAAGAGATTATTCCGCTCCTTCTTGAGAAGGATATCGATGGTGAATTTTTCCTTCGACAAACTCTTCCATAGCCAAAGAAGTCGGCTTAGGCATCCTTTCGTAAAACTTAGAGATTTCGATCTGCTCTTTGTTTTCAAACACCTCTTCCAAATTATCTACCGTGGAGGCAAACTCAGAAAGCTTGTTGTTTAACTCTTCTTTAAGCGTCGAAGAAATTTGCTTGGCGCGTTGACCAACGATGTGAATGGACTCATAAATATTGCCTGTTTGGTCAGCAATTTTTTCTAGGTCTCGGGTAATGATTGATGGGTTAACAGCCATATTAGTTGTATTTAAATGCTTCTAATTAGATTAATTTGAACTTGAATCACTTCTAGTTACTTCAGCCGCCTTGCGGTCAGCAATCTCTTGTTTCAATTTAGAATGGGCAGCAAATTCTTGCTTAGTCTGCTCCTCAAATTTTTTAACCTCTCCCAAATACCCACTTGCAGGATATTTTCGGTAAAAAGTAGTCGCAAACTTTAAGGCATCTGTCAATCGCTCTTCCTTTTTATCAAATGTACTGTTTTTGGCATAGGCATACCCTACTTCCACCAAACGGTAAGCCAACTCTTCATTGCGCTTGCTTTCAGGATAATCTTTAGCAAAATTTTGAAAATTGATGATACAAGCTCTGAAGAAGTCTCCAGGAAAAAGCCCTTCTTTCAATCGGTAGTACATTTCCGCTTCACTGTAGGCCTTTTCTTCAAATCGAGACTCCAAATCCTTCAACATATCCATGGCACGCTCATAACTCGCGGAAGCAGGAAATCTACTAACAAATTGTTGAATAGCGCTGACAGCTTCCTTACTGCTTTGCTGATCCAAGTTGTAGTCAGGCGCATCCAGGTAGAGCGAATAGGCATTCATAAACAAAGCTTCTTCTGCCATAGCACTTCGATTGTACGTTTTATAGAACGTATTGAAATACCCAGCAGACTCAATAAATCGCTTGGTCTTGAAATGGCAGTTGGCATAATTGTACTCTGCCATTTCAGCCTTTTCAGAGCCTTTAATTACTGGAAGCACCTTCTCATATAGAATGATGGCTTTGTTGTACTCCCCTTCTTGGTAGTATTTATTGGCTCCATTGTATAATTCCTCCCAGTTGGTACTTTTCTCCAACTTGGCAAAAGGCCCACAAGAAGTGAGTAGGGCCAAAGCAATAATAAATGAAGTGGAATAGTTCCGCATAATTAGTTAAAGGACCGCAAATATAAGGGATAATTGTAAGATTTCAAATGAAATAGACTGAGCAATAAAGCATCATTTCTTCACCTGTAATTTCTTAGTGACCACATTCTTATTGTCTACAAAAAGGGTATAAAAATAAATCCCTGGCTGAAAATCTGCCACAGGAATCACTAGGCTATTTCGAGTAGGGTCTAACTCAAATTCAGCAATGGGATTTCCGATAAAGCTGGTTACTGTAATTCTTGCCTTAGCCTTGGGATTCACCAATGTATAATCTAGCTGCGCTATCCGATTACTAGGATTGGGATACACTTCTCCTAGTTTGATGTCTTGATGGGTAGCATCGGTCACAGGATCACTGGTCACGGTGTACTTCGTTTCCACAACAAAAGAATCGCGCAGCGATTCATTGCTTACAAACACCAACTCAAAGCTCCCGATAGTTTCCGCTATCCCCAACTCAAATTCAAGGTAAAAATCAGTATAAATTTCACCGGGTGCTAATTTTAAAACCACCTTTGCCAAATCCTTTTTCGGGTCAAAACAAGAGTCCCCTAAACAAATTCTCATTTTTTGAGAAGAACCCACGCTTCCTCTTATGTTACGCAGAAGGTAAGTTTTTGGCTGCGACGACTCGTTGTGGAGGAGCACTGTTTTTCTCTGAGAAGTACCAATTTTTCCTGAAAACTCAATCCGTTCACTCAATACCTGCACCTGCTGCGCAACTACTATGGCCGGCAGACCTAAAAAAAGGCACAAGGTCAATTTGAGTAAGAATCTATTCATGTAAACGTTTCCTCAATAGGCGTATTTAAAAAAGAATTTGATCAGTAGCGATGCTTACGCTAAAGGTATTTAAAAAGATACAAAAATTCGGCGATCTAGCGGTTAATAGATGTTAAGTTTTTTAAAAAAATAAAAACCCTATTTAACCCCTGAATTTTGGTACACCCACTCCCTTTTATCCGCTCTTTCCATGCCATTTTCAGGAGGCATTCTATCCTTTTTCGTGGGAGATTCCTCGAAAATATTTTTCAATTCCTTGTTGATTTCAATCACCTTTCGCCAGGAATCTATGTCCTTACGAACAGGCTTCTCCTCTCCCCGCCAACGAAAACCTTCCAGCCTACTCCATTTTTCATCTAGGTCTTGGACCGGTATGAATTTACCGTCGGGGCGAACTCCAAAATTTGACTTTTTGACTACCCCTTCATCAAAACTCAAGGCAATAGTTGCACTCAAAATTCGATTGACTCCCTGAGTTAGCGTATCTCCTTCGAGTGCGTAATATAAAGACTCCCCATTTCCTGTAATTTCCAATTTACTCAATTGACCGGACTTGAAATACCCCGTCATCCTTCTTCCCTTCATTTGATTGAAATTCATCAAAGTATCTGTCAACACAGCAAAGGCCTTATTCTTCATGAGTACACGATCTAAATTTTCATTCACTAGAAAAAAAGACATGCTATCCGCAGAAATTTGACTCGCGCGATTCCACAACACTGGATCTTGGTACAAGTGAATGGTAGAATCCGAAAATTGGTAGACGAGGGAATCTGCACGCCCCGAGAGATCCGATTTTACAAGTTTAACCTGATGGAAAGCCAATAAATACCTAGCCGTATCGGATTCACTATCACGCGAGATCAATGTGTCCGCAGCTAAAAATAGGGTGTCGGTTTCAAAATATTTCCGAACTAATGCATTCCCAGTCACCTGACTGTGTTTTTCTAATTCCCAATAGGTGCCTAAATCGCCAAAAACCTCCAATTTACGTTCTTTATTCAATACGCGAACATTAGTTTTTCCCTCGTAATACCCTTTCCCTTCGTCATAGAATAACTCTTCCGCCTTTACTCTACTTTTTTCTGTTTCAACCAGCCCTTCAAAAAATTTAAATTGTTTGGCTTGGGTATCGTAAAAAATTCCTTTTTGCGCATCTAATCGGTTGCCTTCTTTGGAGATTAAATTAGTCAATCCAGGTGTTTGAGCTGTTTTTGGAACAGTCAAATAAATTAATTCTTCCGTTTTCAGGGTGTAATCTGGGTTGACAAGCACAACATCCTGTTGGAAATTAATGCGCTCAAAATTGATTTCATAGGTCCCAATTTCACTAGTTAAAACATTGACCGAATCGACTACCTTCCCTCCTTCAAAATAGGTGGCCAAATTTATTTCTCTATTGTAGTCCAAGTATTCAGTATAGAGTTTTGTTTCTTGATTGGTGAAGACTACATTTTTTCTAAGTTTGGCTATTTTGGTTGACCCGTCGTATTCCGCATACCCGCTTGTGGTCGTCACCGGATCAATCTCATCAGTGATTTGTACATTGCCATACAATTGTGCTCGATTTTCCTCCCTAAAAAAATGCGCAGAATCACAGGTGATGAGCGAATTTTGATGTTTCATTTTTACATTACCCATCAAGCGCTCAAAACCTTTTGCTCCCTGCAATAAATCTGCACTACGGATCTCCAATAAAGAAGATGATTGCGCCAACCCAAGAAAAGGTAGACTTACCAGAATAAAAATGGGTAGAAAGAAAAAAGGAGCTTTCATAAGGAATGGAATAGAGGCAAATTTAGCAGAAAAAGCTATTTTTGATCAATGTACGACGCCTTTATCTCGCATATACAACAAAGGAAACTTTTTGAGCCAAACAAATGCTACCTATTAGCCTGTAGTGGAGGTCTAGACAGCATGACTTTGGCACATTTACTCCATACCGCTGGAATCCAAATAGAATTGGCCCATGTTAACTTTGGCTTGCGCGATTCTGAAAGTGATCGAGACGAAGAACTCGTAAAAAGATGGGCAAGAAATCGTCATATCCCCGTACATGTCCACCGTGGAGAAACCAAAGAATGGGCAAGTACAAAAGGAATTTCGATCCAAATGGCAACTCGAGAAATTCGCTATCTGTTTTTTGAAGAGATTCGAAAGGCCCATAATTTGGCCGGAATTGTAGTCGCCCATCATGAAGACGATCAATTAGAAACTATTTTTTTAAACTTGTTGCGCGGCACCGGAATTGAAGGCCTATATGGAATGAGCGAGCGCCGGGGAGAGTTGATTCGCCCCTTGCTTCCATTTTCAAGTGCACAGCTAGCAAGCTATGCTGAAGAGGTATTATTGGCATGGCGTGAAGACCGATCCAATGCTTCCCTAGATTACAAAAGAAATAAGCTCAGACTCCAAGGTTTGCCTGCCTTGTATCAAGTTGACCCAGATACAAGAAAAAATCTTCTCCAAAGTTTTGGGAAATTAAAAGATACTGGAAAAGCTTTTTTAAGCCTTGTTGAATTATGGAAATCGCAACACCTTCAAGAAGAGGAGGGATTGATTTTATTGCCCTATACGGCATTTTCAGCGGTACAAGGAGTCGCAACCCTTTTGTTTTTTTGGTTGCGGCCCTACGGCTTCAATTCCTCGCAAGCACAGGAATTAGCAGATCATTTGAAGGCAGTCAAGACAGGAGCCTATTTTAGAAGTTCTCAATACCAGGTCAGTATGGACCGTGAAGCCCTAGTCCTTCATCCGATTCCCTCTCCATTTCCACCACTTCAAATTCCTTTTGGAGCCCAGTCCTTGGTACTTCCTGAAGGAAATTACAGAATCGATTGGCTTACCGAACTAGACTACCTGGACCGAAATCCAGCACATGCATTATTGGATGCAGCCCGTTTGGATTACCCGCTTCAGGTCCGTGTTTGGGAGGAAGGAGACCGATTTAATCCACTAGGAATGTCCTCTGAAAAGAAAATTTCTGATTTTCTTATCGATAATAAGGTGCCACTTGCATTAAAATCAAGTGTAAAAGTTCTAGTTTCAGGAAATAAAATTGCCTGGGTAATCGGCATGAGGATTGCAGAATGGGCTAAAGTTGGTCCTTCCACTCAAAAATACCTGTACATCAAAAAAAATCAGTCATGAGGAATCCATTTTCCAAAACTTACGAACCCCAAGAATTGCGTATGTTTGACTTCTTACAGGGTATTAAATTTTTTGAACTCCTCAAGCAGCAGGAACTGGCCCGCCTGCTCCCCACCATGCATGAGCGAAAATATGTTCGCGATGAAGTTATCTTTTTTAGCAAAGACCCAAGTCAAGCCCTTTACCTTATTCGAAAGGGACAAGTAGACCTTACCATTGATTTAAAAGAAAATTTTGAAACAATTATGCAATTAAGACGGGGAGATGCCTTTGGAGAAAATTCCCTTTTAGAAAATACAAAACGGACCTACACTGCATTAGTGAGTTCGGAAGAAGCAGAACTTCTTGTGATTCCTCAATTTGCCCTTCTTGAGATTTTTGATAGTAGCCCTAAAATTAAGGCGAAAATGATGACCTCTTTGGCGGAATTTTACAATGCAAATAACCAACGATTATTTCGATCTTACCGAGAATCTTTTGGTTTTTTTAGCCTACGGCAAATGTTTGAGTAGCATTTGGGATTACTCAAAAAAATCCATTTCAAAAAATATCAATTGTCAACAAACTTATCCAGCAGCGGTTTCTATTCCTAAATATCCCTTAGTAACTTAGGGCCGAATTAAAAGGCATTCAAACCAAAAACCATAAAAATATGAGCAAAGTAACCGTTGTGGGTGCAGGAAATGTAGGAGCAACCTGTGCCGATGTATTGGCGTATCGTGAAGTAGCTGAAGAAATCGTTTTAATTGACATTAAAGAAGGGGTTGCCGAAGGCAAGGCACTTGATATTTGGCAAAAAGCACCGATTAATCAATACGATAGCCGTACTGTAGGAAGCACCAACGACTACAGCAAAACTGCAAATTCTGATGTGGTGGTAATTACTTCTGGATTACCTAGAAAACCTGGGATGACCCGGGATGATTTGATTGAAACCAATGCTGGAATCGTCAAGTCTGTCACAGAGAACGTAGTGAAATATTCTCCAAATGCCATCATCATTGTCGTATCAAATCCATTGGATGTGATGACTTACCAGGCGCATTTAACTTCAGGGTTGCCACGCACCAAAGTTATTGGAATGGCAGGTATTTTGGATACTGCTCGCTATAGAGCTTTTCTTGCCGAAGAATTGAATGTATCAGGCAAAGAGATCCAAGCTATTTTGATGGGAGGACATGGAGATACTATGGTGCCACTACCGCGCTACACTACGGTAGCAGGTATCCCCGTTACTGAACTCGTAGCCAAAGACAAACTTGACGCCATCATCGAACGAACTAAGTTTGGTGGAGGGGAATTAGTAAAACTCATGGGTACATCTGCCTGGTATGCACCAGGGGCTGCGGCGGCGCAAATGGTAGAAGCAATATTAAAAAATCAACGACGAGTATTCCCCGTATGCATCAAATTGGATGGAGAATACGGAATTGACGATTGCTACTTAGGTGTACCAGTAATTTTAGGTAAAAATGGGATTGAAAAGGTAATTGAGTTGGCACTCAATCCCGAGGAACAACAACTGTTAGAAACCTCAAGAGGACACGTCAAGGAGGTAATGCAAGTGTTGGACCGCTTGAGCAATTAATCTGAAATCAATCTTATTTCAGGGCCTAAGACACTTTTCTTCCTGATTAGTTTCTTAGGCCTCTTTCATTCTCTACCCTACTTTTGCTTACATGAAAATCTGGAAAAGCTTGCTGGTTATTTTATTGCTGTCCTTAGGAAGCTGGGGCAGTTATGAATTGTACCAACGGTTTATTTTATCCAGACCTATCAATAGCTTGGATTTAATCTCTAACGATGTAGTTTTCCTTTTCGAAACCCATCAAGCAGATTTCACTTGGCAAACCTTGCAACAACAAGCCCTATGGGAGGAATTAGCAAAAATCCCAGTGTTTGAAACCTTAAACAAACAATTAGCTTCCTTAGATAGCCTGGTTGGAAAAAAGGGGTTTGTAATCAAAACCCTTAGAAACAAGCAAGTTACCGTCAGCTACCATGCAGTCGGGTCGGATAAATTTAGTCTACTTTATACCGTAAATTTTGGAGTCACTTCTGGCAATGAGTTTTTGAAAGACCTGCAACAACTAGAAATCCCCGCTACCCGCTTTCAATCAAGAAAATATAGCAATCAAGAAATTATTGACATTTTTAACGCAAGTAACAGTGTTCAATGGAGCATTACCTTGCTCAACAATGTAGTACTGATCTCCTCCTCTTCGTTTGTAATTGAGGAGGCTATTCGATTATTCTTGAGTGAAGATGCTGATCCAATTTCTCACAAATTAACCGGACAGTCTACCCATTCATCTGGGTTTGGAAGACTAGTACTTTCCTCTAAAGGATTTGCCAAACTGCTCAATGGAGTAAGTACAAAAAAGTCCTTTCCTATGCTACAGGAACTTAAAATATCCGATCACTTGATGGCATTGAACTTGGAATTTGAAAAGGAACAATTGATTTTTAAAGGCCCTGTTTTTGGACTTCCGGAAGTAGATTTTTTACCTGCTATTCAAGCACAATTCCATGAATTTGAAAGCGTAATTCCCTTACGAACGCACACAATCACCCAATTTAACCTAAAGGATTTCTACGAAACTCAAAAAATTCAACATCGCTCCTTTGAGGCTAAATCAACCGTAAGTGGAGAAGTTCAAACACGTCTTATTGACAGAGGATTTTATGATTATTTAAGTGGTGAGCAGTATTTTTTAGAGCTTGAATCGCCGACACCCCCTCAAAAGAATTTAGCACTTTTGTTAAAAAGCGAACAACCTGAACAAGCCTGGCAACTTCTAAAAGAATACAGGGACACCACAGATTTCTACCCAATTGATCAGTATTTAGAACAGCAGATACTACTATTTCCAGAGGAAAATTTTCCTGCCCACCTCTTCAATGGACGATTTGAAGGATTTAGTCAAACTTACATCACCCAGTTAGGCTCAATCCTTATTATGAGTAATTCTGCTAAAGGAATGAAATGGCTTATTGACGATTATATTCAAGGAAACACTTGGGCAAAAAATCCGGAAAAAATTAAAAATCTCCTATCTCCAAAAACAGGATTCAGCAAAACCTTTTTGCTTTCAAAAATTTGGCAGCAGTGGATCCAAACTACAAATCCAAGTTGGAGCACATTCCTTCAAAAATATAGAGCTGAGCTTCAACCCTTTACCTCCATGGGAGTTCGTATCCAACAAAGTTCATCTGGCCCAGAAGCTTCTCTCTTCATCAATTATTCCAAGGAGGGGTCTACCACTACCCAAGAGGTAAAATCATTTGAATTAGCCAATGAAAAAGAGTTGGCCTTTTCCGAAACTTTGACCTATGGACCAAAAGCAATCAAAAACTTTAACGACGGTACAGAGGACTTAATCGTTCAAGATCAAAACATGGTCCTTTACCTAATTAATTCTACTGGAGAACAGGTATATACGCAACAATTAGATGGGCCTCTAATTGCTGACCCTATCCAAATTGATTACTACACCAATGGAAAACTACAGGTATTACTTGCTACAGCCGAAAAACTATATGCGATTGACCGACTGGGTGACCCCTTACCTGGATTTCCTTTAGCATTGGTAGGTGAGAAAATCACAAACTTTAGCCTAGTAGATTACGACAATAACAAATCCTATCGATTTTTCATAGCTACGGAGGCTGGCAATTTATGGCTCTTGGATAAATCGGGACAAGCCTTGGAAGGCTGGAATCCAATGCCTCTAGGGGAGCCCACCTTAGGAGCTCCTTTTCATGCAAGAGTCCCTGGCAAAGGCGATTTTATGGTTTCCCTAGGTATTTCTAGTAAACTTTATTTGTTTAATCGAAGAGGAGAACTCCAAACAAAATCTCCACTTCAACTACCCCAGGAGATCAGCGGCCCACTAGTACTTAAGAAAGGTGCAAATCCAATCTTACAAGGCATAACTACCCAGGGAGTAGTGGTTGAATTGTCTTTTGATGGAGAAATTATAAAACAAAACCAACTACAGAAAGCCAATCGAGATGATCGATTTCGTAGCACAGTAGATCCAAAAGGAGGAACTAGCTTATTTCTTTCAGAACAATTTAATAAAGTGCAACTATTTGATAATCAGCTTAAAGAATTAATGACAGTACCCAAGGAAGGAAACGATGTTTGGGTAGGTTTTTATGATTTTGGACCCACAAGGAAAATTATTACTGTTACAGATTTGGAAACCAAACTTGGGTACATTTACGATAGCAAAGGCAGTTTACTTATTAATTCCCCTCTACCAAGTGATGGGGAAATCCAAGTCAGTCACCATCCAAATTTAGGCCAATACCACCTAAGAACTCGAGAGGGAAAAAGACTCATGGAGTTTTTGATTCCAGATTAAGAAAAAATTAGCACTGCTTTTTTATAAAAAGAGACTATTTCACGTCAAAGTAGGTGCGAACTAGTATCAATTCTCCATTCACTTTTTGCTGCTCCCAGTGCAAATAGGTCCCCTCCAAATCAGGGAGCTGAGTGCTTACTTTATCTGTATGTGCTCCCCAGAAGAGAATCGTTCGCCAATCAGGAATACGCAAACTGCTAGATGGTTTTTCAAATTGCCGAACATCCATACGTAAGGCAGGCTGTAAGCCTGAGTAGTCAAAAAAACGCGCGGCTGGTGCCAAAGGAAATAATCCAAAATTATTGGAATAGCTGGAGAAACTAAGTACGCCAGGATAAATCCGGTCATTCAGGTAAAACTCACGATTCAACACTTCCAAGGATTGGAGAAATTTGGGGTTAAATCCAGCCAATAAGTCTGAATCGAAAACTGGCATCGCATCGACTAAGATGAGGGGATTCTCATCGAACACATTTTTATCTGCCTCATTCAAAAGTCGAAATGTTTTTTTCTTATCCTTCATCCGAACGGATACACTAGGGACATATTCTTTTAAGATGGTTTCAACAGTTTCAAATCGAGTATAATCATCTAGATTAAACGTGTAGTCCGCAACAAAACCAGTAACCACTTCAAATGGATTCTGACTTGCATCTTCTAAATAATTTGCTTGGATCACTGCTGCCTTGAGCAGAGGTTGAAGCAGCGGAAGGTCCTCTTCTGCTAAATACAGTTCAGGAAAATTAAAGTCAGCGCGAAACTGAGTAGTGATCAAGGGAGAAACCAATTCCAATCCTGGAATTTCATCCCCATTCTCCAATTGTACAATCAAACGATCCCAATGCCGAAGTCCCCCTGCATCAAAAATAAGAGTCCCCGATTCATCCACATGATCGGTAAATAACGCACTTTTACTTCCATGAAGCGAAAGAAAATAGGTAAGTGTCGCATCCAAATTTGAAACTTTTGCTTGAACTAGGTGTCCAAAAAGTTCAGGAAAAATCCCCTTTGACGACAGCGGTTCGTACACTTCTTCTGCTGACCATTGCCGATGTTCCTCTTTCAAAAATGGGTTAGCAATAGCAATTCCTGATGCAACCACGGAGGAAGGAATTCTGGACGAAGTGAAATCCACCCTTTCTCCCTTGGAATAACTGTTGGATATTAAATTTAAGTTTCGTTTAGATAACTCTGTCTCCTGGGGAGGAATTTTTGGATTGATAATCGTAACAAACTGCTGTGCGATTCCTTGCTCAAAATTCAAATACGGACTGATTCTTGTATACACGCGAACCAAATACTGATCTGAAGGTATCTGGTCGGATAAGGGAATAAAATTCAATGCCTTCCCTTCTTGCAATGGAACCTTCACATGGGCAATTGAGTTGGAATTTCGATCAATCAATTCTGCATACAATACCTGTGAGGGGCTGGGTATTTCTCCAAGATTTACTTGGGCTTGAAACCAAATTTTTTCGCTTGAAAAATAAAGGGTTTTTGGGGTATGGAAAAACACCTGTTCTTCCCTTGGAGCCTCTTGGCCATAGGTGATGGATCCCCAATTGATAAAGAGGATTAGTATACTCAAAAACTGGAAGGGAAGATGGGAGTTTCTTACTTCCAAATCGTTTATAGTTTTCTGCATAGCATTAATCTATCCAAAATGAGGGTTTTAGTGGAGAAGCATACAAGGTACAATCCGTGCATCTTTTAGAAGTAGGAAAATACCCAACAATTGATGTCCCAACCATTAAAGGCCTTGCTGGAACTACTGCCCCATTTCCAAAAGTGGACTCATAGTCCTTGGCAAGCACTGCATCTTCTCCTATGGTACAATCATTGAATTCTGGATTAAGATAATTCCAAGGGCTTACATCCTCTAAATTGATGTAAACTCTTTGCTGTCGAATCACTCCCAAACTTACTTGTCCAAGCACCGGACTATTTGCATCATCCAAACTTTTGATATTTCCTCCAATCAATGAGGGAAGGGGGCTAAAGATAGAACCAATATCCTCTGTGTTTTTCTTTAAAATTTCCCAAAAAGGGACATCCTCAGAAGAAATTCCTTTTTGGGAAATTAGAATGCTGTATCGTTCCATGATTCTTTCATCTCCTTTTGGGATCTCAGTTATGGTTTTTTGGAAAACCACTTGATCCCGAAACCTAGAACTTGTTTCCAGAAGTATTCCTGGGCTAACTTCAGATTTGAAGCAGAGCGAATTTTGCTCCTGTGCGGTCCGGGTCCTTACCTCCTTTTCTGCTGGTATATAGACGTACGGACTACGAATCCGAGGCCTATAAATCCATGCCTCTTCAAATGTCCATAAAAAGTCATCGGCATCTGCTGTTCCTTGGGTGGAAACAAATACCTCAACGCCTTCTTCATCCCTCTTAAAACCTGCATCCAAAATGGCTGGGGTAACAATTGGCAAGAGTGATTCCGAAACATAACGTTCCCCAGAAGTTAAGGTGATTTCTAGTACGTAGGTTTGTTGCTCGTCTATGTCTTTTTCAAAAAGGTAGATTCCTGGAGTGGATTCAGTAAGTGGAAAGGACTGCCCACTGGAATTCTTGAGTACCACGATTGCTCCCTGTTCAGGTGCAAATGCATCCTTTGCAGCTAAGGGGATAGTTCGGCTTAGCTTTAATTCGCTTTTTAAACCCTGAGTATCTAGGTATCCTTCTACCACCAAGACGCGCAATTCCGTTGCAGGAACCTCCGGTTCGTAGGGAGTCCTACAACCCAAAAATAAGGTTAGAATAACCAAAAAAAGGCTTCCCAAGTTTCGCATTAAAATCTAAAGTTATAGGTGATAAATGGGATAGGCTCAGCAAAAACAGCAAGCTGGTATCCTTTCAATTTTCCCCCTTCTGGTATAAAATAAATGGAATATGCGTTGTCTCTTCCAAGAATATTATATACCCCGAAGGACCAAGAGGCATGGGCCAATTTGGACACTTTGTGATTCCCTTCAAGATTAACTGAAAAGTCCATTCGGAAATAATCAGGAACTCTGAATGAGTTTCTATCGGAAAAATAAACCCGCTCCGAACCACCATAATTAAACTTAGCAATTGGTAAGGTTACCGGCCTACCCGTACTGTATTTCCCTGCAAGAGTGACATTAATCCGCTTACTTAACTCGTAATTTCCCACAAAATTTGCATTGTGTGGCTGGTCAAAATTACTTGGATACCATTCCGAACGGTTGATCTGCTCTTTTTTCTCACTAGGCTTTGTCTGCATCAAGGATCTACTGTAGGTATAGGCTAAGGAACCATTTAATTTTCCTTGAGACTTCTTCACATACAGCTCCATTCCATATGCCTTGCCTTGAGTAACCAGCACTTCTTGTTCTATTCGGTCATTTAGCACAATGCTAGCACCAGAACGGTAATCCAGTAATTGCTGCATGGAACGGTAATATAGTTCTGCCGAAAATTCAAGAGCTCCTTGTTGCAAATTTTTAAAATACCCCAAAGCATATTGAATACCCCGTTGGGGCTTTAAGAAGGAGTCACTCAATTTCCAAGTATCTGTAGGAGTGATCACAGAAGAGTTACTTAAGAGGTGAATATTTTGTCGCATAGAATTGATCCCCACTTTCAAGGAACTGCTATTAGACATCGCATAACGTCCCGAAAATCGAAACTCAGGACCATGGTACGATTGAACTGATTTTCCAGCTTGAAATTGAGTTTCACCCGTAATGTTCTCTTTGAAATAGGGTTCGCCCGCGGCATAGACCGGAAGCGTTTGAGGACCCAAATAGGAATAAAAGTTGTAGCGCAACCCCCCGCTTACCGCCCATTGCTCATTGATCTCCACTTCATCTCCCAGGTATACAGACCAATCCATTGCAGTTTCAGGAGCCACCTGATCTGGGATCACCCCACTTTCCGATCCAAAAGGGATAATTTCTCCAGGATTAAGTTGGTAGTGAATACCGTGTATGCCATAAGTCAATAGGTGATTATCTCCTTTTTCTTGACGAAACTGTGCCTTAATAAATTGCTGACGGATATCAAATCGATATTGGTAGGCATTGAGTGGGTTATCTTCCCCTTCTACCTCAAAATCATACCCATCCTGACCCACTGAAAAGTTCGCTTCTAATGCATCGCTAAAATAATGGGTCCACGTAAGTGCTACATTTTGATTGGAATAGCTATAGACCGTATCTGGATCAAATTGAAATGAATCTTTACTAAAGTATCCCGAGAGTCGAAGTTTGTCCTTTGGGCTCAATTCGTGCTCTATTGTTCCATTAAAATCAGAAAATGCAGCTCTGCTCGCCCCCAAATCTATTTTATCGGATAAGAAATCAAGTAACCAGTCTGAATAGGTAAGCCGTGATCCTAAAATAAAGGTGGTCTTTTCACCTAAAGGCCCCTCCAAACTGAATCGACTCGTCATTGGACCAATTCCTCCAGAACCTCCGATTTTATCAGTACGCCCTTTCTTAGGGGTCACCTGCAATACAGAAGAAAGCCTTCCTCCGAGGCTAGCAGGAATTCCAGACTTATATAATTCAACCCCTCCTACCATATCGGAATTAATCGCAGAGAAAAATCCAAATAAATGCGAAGGATTGAAAAGTGTATTTTGATCCATCAAAATTAAGTTTTGATCCGCAGCACCTCCACGAACATTAAAACCTACACTAGCTTCTCCTGCCGTATTCACTCCAGGCATGGTCAATAATCCTTTTATGATGTCTACCTCCCCCATTACGGCAGGAAGCCTTCTCATCTCTTGGACAGAAAGCGACTGCACTCCCATTTCAGGCCGAGCCACTTGCGACATTGCCCCGGAACGCACCACCACTTCATTTAATGAAAATATTCCTTCCCCAATACTCAATTCTAGTGTGGCATCACCTTGTATCGTTAACAATCGCTGTTCGGTATAGCCTCCAATATTTTGAATAAATAAGGTTTTATTTCCTTTGGGTACTAGCAATTCAAATCTTCCTTCCTTATTGGTTACCGCTTGTCGCATGGCCTCTTTTTCATAGACAATTGCGCCTTCGATAGGAAGATTATTTTCCAAACTGTTTACTGTCCCTTCGAGTTTTGCCTCAGTCCCTGGCCCAGGTACACCGATCGTGTATCGACGATTTCGAACAAACTCATCTTGTATAGCCGAACTTAGGGAAGTGGCTTTAGAAGGTGCCTGAAAATAATTAGGAAGAAAATCAACTGCTTTCTTTTCTCCCTTAAACACAAACACTTCCAATTCTTTGGAAATCGTATAAGTGAATTCCGATTTCAAAAAAATGACACCCAATACATCCTCTAACTTATCTCCATTTGCCTGTAAATTAACAGTAACTTCAGCCAACTCTTCCTTCTTGAAAATAAACCGATAGGGGCTATCCTTTTCTACCAATTCAACGAATCTTTCAAAGGAAATCCCAGTAAAAAGTCCTGTAATACGAGACTCTTTCTGCTGTGCAAAGGCGGAAATGGATAAAACACAAAAAAGTAGGCCTAGAAAACTGGCAACATAAAGTTTTTTACGCGTCATTTTAATTGGGGATAAGTCACCAAAAATTGCAATAAGGCCTCCGGTGATTTTTTGAATTGAAGCCCCTTATCCTTTACCTCTTTTTTAAGTTGTTTGGAAGAAAGTCCCAAAGCAGCCACAGCTTGAGATAAATTTTTGATGGAAAAAAACTTTCCATCCCTCCAAATATAGTAGGCTTCTTTTTCAACATATTCCCCATCAAATCGTGAAAGCTCACGGAGGGATTTAGTAGTTTTATACCGCTTGGCTAATGCAAGTGCTGTACCTTGACCCACTACTTCATATATCCCATTTCCATGATGAATAAACGATTCATTCCCAGGAAAATAGCGGAAGAGTTGCCCCTTACTTAGCGTAAACCCATCAATTTTCTCCGGTTTAATCAAAATTTTCTGATTAAAAATTGGGTGAAATGTCACGAGTTGATCACGATAAATATCATAAATCAAAGGGACCTCTGGATAGGTAATTCCATTTATTCGTAAGCTACCAACTTCAAATTGTCTTGTTAGAAAATAAGGATCTCCTTTAATTAAAGAGGAGGGAGCTGCATATTGACCTCCAGTGATCAGTTCTTGAAAAAAAGGAATTTTATCTTGATAGGAAGTTAAAAAAGGCAAATCAACAGTAGCTACTTGACCATAGCCCTTCGGAAGAAAAGTCATCAACAAAACCGTTAGAAAAATTAAGCTACGCATGGTGAAAAATACGATTGAATATTCGTATTAATTTTATTTATTGAAAATATGTTTAAATGGCCAGCTAAACATTTAAACGGAAAAGAAAGGCAATCCAATGACAACAAGAAGACAGGTAATCAAAACCCTAGCCCTTACCCCTGCGGTAGGAGCACTCAGCTTGGGTACTCAAGCCCAAGCTCACATACAGGAAGAAACGAGGTTTATTTTCTCCCTAAATACCAGTACTGTGAGAGGCCAAAAACTAAGCCTCCCCAAATTAATTGAATTAGCTGCCCGAGCAGGCTACCAAGGTATTGAACCTTGGATGATGGAAATTGAAGGTTACCTAAAAGAAGGAAATAGCATTGCCTCCCTAAAAAAATTAGCCAATGATGCAGGAATCACCTTGGTAGATTGTATTGGATTTCCTACTTGGATGGCCCAGGATGAAGAGAAAAGTAAAGCAGGATTTATACAAATGGAAAAAGAAATGGGGATCCTTGCTGAACTCGGTTGCACACGTGTTGCTGCTCCGGCAATAGGTGCCGAAGCCCCATTGGACCTCCTTAAAGCGGGCGAACGCTACAAAAAGCTCTTAGACTTAGGTAGAAAAACAGGCGTAATGCCTCAACTAGAGTTTTGGGGCGCTTATCCAGCCTTCTTTCACTTGTCTCAAGCACTTGCTGTAGCTGCTGCCGCAGATGATTCAGATGCTAAAATATTAGCTGATGTGTACCACTTATTTCGAGGGGGCTCAGGCTTCGAAGGTCTGAAATTAATAGATGGGCAAGCTATTTCTATTTTCCATCTGAACGATTTTCCAAATGATATCCCAAGAACGAGCCAGCAGGACAAGGATCGGGTATTTCCTGGAGATGGAGCTGCACCATTACAATCTTTGTCAGAAACCTTACGAAAAAAAGGGGGTGAGATTGTTTTATCTTTGGAATTATTTAATCCTTCCTATTATGCTATGGATCCAAATTATGTAGCCAAAACAGGATTGGAGAAAATGAAACAGTTTTTCTAAGGATCGAGGTAAATTAACTCGAATCTTAAAAAACAAATCCTACACGAATCAAATAGGGCTCGCTGTAATAAGAGCCTAGGTTACTGTGACGGAGATTGTATAGAAAGGTAAAATTGGCTCCTCCTCGAGCTCCAAATGGGGTAAAATAACCTGCTCCAACAAAAAATGCTTCTGTCCAAGTACGCTGAAATTTATCTTGTGCATAATTGTAGGCATTCCAATTGATTGATTCTACTTCGGAATAGGCAAAAATATTGGGAAGCACGTTGTAACGGCCAAAAACTCGCCCTCCAAAGGAAGAACCTTCGGATCCTTGAAAACGGTTGTCTTGATAGTACTGATAGGTGGCTCCTAAACCAGTAGAAAATTTAGAGCTAAGCATCAGCCCTGTAAGTGGAGAAAGGTCAATTAACGTAACGGTCCCTAGTTGCAAGCCAATGCTTCCACCATAATAAATCCGGTCTTTTAATTTGAATTTTGCCTCTGGATCAATCTCCCGTTGGGCCATAGCGGAGAGAACAATTCCAAAATTAAGAAATAGAAAAAAGACTAGCCGCTTATTCTTCAACCACCACATAAAGGTCTTCAGTAGGTTTCTTCATGAGGTATTTTTCTCGGGCAAATTTTTCCAATAATTCAGGATTTCCAAAAAGAGCATTGCGGTCCTGCTGAATTTGGTTTTTTTTCATCCTATAATATTCTTTCTGATCCTCTAGCTCCCAAAGCCGCTTAGTCAGACGCCATTGGGTTGGCAAGTTGTTGGAGTCAATAAAAATCATCCAAACCAAAAAAGCTAGGGTTGCCAAAACGTAAAAATTACTACTGTATTTAAGTATTTTTTTCATAGAGGGCGCTTTGGATGACTAATTTACAAAAATTAGGTAAAAAAAAGACAGTCCCGAAATTCCGGGACTGTCGATTTGAATTTATTTCAGTAGATTTTATTTCAATCTACCCTTAAATACTGCAGAATCACCTAATTGCTCTTCGATACGAAGCAGCTGATTGTACTTAGCCATACGATCAGATCTTGAAGCAGAGCCTGTTTTGATTTGACCACAATTTACTGCTACTGCCAAATCAGCGATAGTCGAATCCTCTGTTTCTCCAGATCGATGAGACATCACCGCAGTAAATCCAGCCTTGTGCGCCATGCTAATTGCATTCAAAGTTTCAGTCAACGTACCAATTTGATTTACCTTAACTAAAATGGAGTTGGCAGATTTTTCTTCAATCCCACGCTTTAGAAAGTTGACATTGGTCACAAACAAATCATCCCCTACTAATTGTATTTTGGATCCAATTTTCGCGGTAAGCATCGCCCATCCCGCCCAATCTTCTTCTGCACAACCATCTTCGATGGAATCAATTGGATATTTTTCAGTAAGTTCAGCTAAATACGCTACTTGTTCTTCTCTGGAACGTACCTTTCCATTTGGACCTTCAAACTTAGAATAATCGTATTTTCCATCCTTGTAAAATTCGGAAGATGCACAATCCAAGGCAATGGTCACATCGTCTCCAGGACGGTGGCCAGCCTTTCTGATGGCATCAAGAATACAGGCGAGTGCTTCTTCAGTCCCTCCAGAGAAATTGGGAGCAAAACCACCTTCATCACCAACCGCCGTACTCAAATGCTTGTCATGTAGGATTTTTTTCAAGTTGTGAAAGATCTCTGCACCCCAACGAATTGCTTCGGAGAAACTGCTTGCTCCAATTGGGCGAACCATAAATTCTTGGAAGGCAATAGGCGCATCAGAGTGAGAGCCTCCGTTGATAATATTCAACATAGGTACCGGAAGCGTATTGGCGTTCACTCCACCGATGTATCGATAGAGTGGCTGTCCAGATTCCATGGCAGCAGCTTTAGCTACTGCAAGGGAAACTCCCAAAATGGCATTGGCTCCCAACTTACTTTTGTTGGCTGTACCATCCAATTCAATCATGATCTGATCGATGGTATTTTGTTCGAAGACATCCATTCCCACCAATTCTGGCGCAATGATGTCATTGACATTGGAAACAGCTTTCAGCACGCCTTTTCCTAGGTATTTACTCTTATCTCCATCGCGGAGTTCTACGGCTTCATTGATGCCGGTGGAGGCGCCACTAGGTACCGCAGCTCTTCCAAATGCTCCATTTTCAGTCACTACATCTACCTCTACGGTAGGATTTCCTCGTGAATCAAGAATTTGTCTTGCATGAATAGATTGAATCAACGTCATGTGTTTACAGGTTTGTTAGTAGAATTAATTTTTTGTAATCAGGGAAACAAAGTCATCAAAAAGGTATCGGGAATCATGAGGTCCTGGAGATGATTCAGGATGGTATTGAACCGAAAAGGCAGGTTTATTTTTCAGTTTAATTCCTGCTACCGTATTGTCATTTAGATGGACATGTGTGATTTCAACTTGCTCATTTTTTTCAGCATCTTCCCGCACAACATTGAATCCATGGTTTTGGGAAGTTATTTCACTTTTTCCAGTCATCAAATTTTTGATAGGATGATTTAAACCGCGATGCCCGTGGTGCATTTTATAGGTAGAAATCCCTACTGCTTCTGCCAAAAGTTGGTGGCCCAAACAAATTCCAAAAACAGGCTTGTTCGTCCCCAAAATATCTTTTACCGTAGCCACGGCATAGTCCATAACAGCAGGATCTCCTGGACCATTGGAAAGAAAATAACCCTGTGGATTCCAATCTTCCATCTCAGCTAGGGAAGTTTTTGCAGGAAATACTTTACAATACACCCCTCTAGAAGCCAAATTTCTCAGAATATTTTTTTTGATTCCAAAATCCAAACAAGCTATTTTAATAGAAGATGTAGGTTCCCCGAAAAAGAAAGGTTCTTGCGTACACACTTTGGAAGATAATTCAAGTCCATTCATGTCTGGAATTTGGGCTAGCTCTTGTTTAAGACCTTCCAAATCACCTTCATATGCAGAACTGATAATGGCATTCATAGCTCCTGCATCCCGAAGGTGGCGTACGAGCTTACGAGTATCGATATCGGCAATACCTGTTATCCCTGCTGAAACCAAATAGTCTTGCAAGGAACTAGAGGCATCTAGTCGAGAAAAGACTTCTGAAAAACTATTTACTACGATGCCAGCCGCACAGGGTGCCGCTGACTCTACTTCTTCAGGATGGACGCCGTAATTTCCAATATGTGAGGACGATGTCACCACTATTTGACCGGTATAGGAAGGGTCCGTATATATTTCCTGATATCCTGTCATTCCAGTGTTGAAGCAGATTTCGCCGCCATTGGTACCTGGAGCGCCGACAAGAGTCCCTGAGAAGACCGTGCCATCTGCGAGAAGAAGGGTAGCTTTTTGTTTAGTCATTTCTTAAAAATTTGCCCAAAGTTAATAAATCTTGGGGAGGGTAGGATGTGGATAAGAAATAAAAAAAGGATTGAACGAAGTCCAATCCTTTTTAAGTTGTAATTTCTTTCCACTTATTTCTCTTCAGTCTCTTCATCAGAAGTTTCTGCAGTAGGAGTTTCTTCTGTCGCCGCTTCTGCAACAGGAGCTGATGATTCTTCCACTACTTCTGCTTCAGCAACTGGAGTTCCTTCGCTAATTTCTGCTTCAACAGCTGGAGTCTCTTCTACTACTACTGCTTGGGGAGCAGCAGGAGCTGGAGTGCTCGCAGCTGTACCAGTAGATCTTCTAGATCTTCTTGTAGTCTTTTTCGCAGGAGCTGCATCTTTCAACATCAATTCGTTGAAATCAACTAGTTCGATAATGCACATTTCAGCGTTATCACCCAGACGAAACCCAGTTTTAATAATACGGGTATATCCTCCTGGACGTGTTCCTACTTTCTCAATCACTTCACCAAAAAGAGCTTTGATAGCCTCTTTGCTTTTTAAGTAGGAGAAAGCAATTCTTCTATTGTGCGTTGTATCTTCTTTTGCTCTGGTCACCAGAGGCTCTACAAACTTCTTCAATTCTTTCGCTTTGGCAAGCGTAGTGGATATACGCTTGTGAAGAATCAGAGAAGTTCCCATATTGGAAAGCATTGCTTTTCTATGCGAAGCAGTTCTGCCCAGGTGGTTTATTTTCTTACCGTGTCTCATTGTTAATTATTCTTCATCAAGTTTGTACTTAGAAATGTCCATACCAAAAGTTAGACCTTTCTCCTGGATCAGCTGCTCCAATTCGGCTAATGATTTTTTACCGAAGTTTCTAAATTTCATCATGTCTGAAATTTCAAGTCTAGCAAGATCTCCTAGAGTTCTCACGTCAGCTGCTTTCAAGCAATTAAAGGCACGAACCGAAAGGTCGAGATCCCCTAATGAGGTTTTAAGAAGCTTACGCATGTGAAGGAATTCCTCATCGATTGGCTCAGGCTCAGCAACTCCAGTGGAGTCTAGAACCATGGTTTGATCTGAGAAAAGCATGAAATGCTGAATCAAAATTTTAGCTGACTCTTGCAGTGCTTTTTCCGGGTGAATTGAACCATCCGTATGCACTTCTAAAATCAATTTTTCAAAATCTGTCTTCTGCTCTACTCGTGTATTTTCAACGCTATACTTTACATTTTTGATCGGTGTAAAGATGGCGTCAATTGAAATCTGTCCAAAAACCTGGTCTTTTGGTTTGGATTCTTCTGCAGGTAAATATCCCCTCCCTTTCTCAATTGTCAACTCAATCTCAAAATTCTTGGTTTGGTCAATGTGACAAATAACCAATTCGGGATTGAGCACTTCAAAAGAAGAAGTAAATTTAGCTATGTCTCCTGCTGTAAAAACAGACTGATTTTTGATTTCTACGGCAATTTTTCCATCGAAAGCATCGTGTACTTTCTTGAAACGAACCTGCTTTAGATTCAAAATGATGTCTGTCACATCTTCTACTACACCTTCTACGGTGGAAAATTCATGAACCACTCCTGGGATTTTGATAGAAGTGATGGCGTATCCCTCCAAGGAAGAAAGTAGAATTCTTCTTAGGGCGTTACCGATCGTAACTCCATAGCCTTTTTCAAGCGGTTTGAATGTGAATAAGCCATGAAAATCATCGGCTTTTTCCATTACCACTTTTTCGGGCATTTGAAATGCTAGTATGGACATATATTTCGTTCTGTTTTAGCTGGAAATAGTGAAATATTACTTAGAGTAAAGTTCGACGATGAGCTGTACTTTGATATTCTCAGGTATATCGTCTCTGCTAGGAATCGTCACAAATTTACCTGACATCGAGGCATTGTCCCACTCTAACCAGGAATACCTAGATGTACCTCTACCCGCCAAACTGTTGGTGATTGCCTCAAGAGACTTAGAACGCTCTCGAACGGATACCACATCACCTGGCTTCAAGGTGTAAGAAGGAATGTTAACCAGTTCACCGTTTACCAAGATGTGCTTGTGCGATACAAGCTGTCTTGCGCCACGACGAGTTGGGGAAATTCCCAAACGGTATACGGTGTTATCCAAACGAGCTTCAAGAAGCTGTAATAGGTTTTCACCAGTAATACCTGATTTTCTAGAAGCAAGGTCAAACATCTTCGCGAACTGTCTTTCCAAAACGCCATAGATGTATTTTGCTTTTTGCTTCTCTGCAAGCTGAACTGCATATTCAGACTGCTTCTTTCTTCTACCACGACCATGCATTCCTGGAGGGTAGTTTTTCTTTTGAAGTGCCTTGCTATGCCCTTCAATCGCTTCTCCAAATCTTCTGGAGATTTTTGCTTTAGGACCTGTATATCTTGCCATGCTTTTACTTTTTTAAAGTTAAACTCTTCTACGCTTAGGTGGACGACAACCGTTGTGCGGCATAGGTGTCACGTCAATAATAGTCGTTACATCTAATCCTACATTTTGCAAGGTTCTGATCGCTGATTCACGACCTGCGCCTGGACCTTTTACGAACACTTCAATTTTTCTCAAACCGAGTTCGTAAGCTACTTGACCACAATTTTGTGCAGCCATCTGTGCAGCATATGGAGTATTCTTCTTGGATCCTCTGAAACCCATTTTACCGGCAGAAGCCCATGAGATCACTTGACCTGAGATGTTGGTAATGGAGATAATGATATTGTTGAAGGAGGCTTTGATATGTGCCTGACCAACCGCTTCTACCTTTACTACTCTTTTCTTACCTTTTGCTTTATCGTTTCTTTTCTGAGCCATAATCTAAATCAGATTTTATTTAGTTGCTTTCTTTTTGTTAGCAACAGTCTTACGCTTCCCTTTTCTGGTTCTGGCATTGTTTTTAGTGCCTTGTCCACGAACAGGAAGCCCTTTTCTGTGTCTCAAACCTCTATAACATCCAATATCCATCAATCGCTTGATATTCAATTGAATTTCCGACTTCAATGCACCCTCTGTCCTGAATTCCTCAGCGATGATGTTACGAATAGCGGTTGATTCCTCGTCGTTCCATTCACCAGCTTTCTTATCTAAAGAAATACCGGCTTTGCTTAGGATCGCTTTGGCTGAACTTCTTCCAATTCCGAAGATGTAAGTAAGTCCAATTTCGCCGCGCTTATTGTCTGGTATGTCTACACCTGCAATTCTAGCCATGATTAACCTTGTCTTTGTTTATACTTAGGATTTTTCTTGTTGATGACGTATAGTTTCCCCTTTCTTCTGATCAACTTACAGTCAGCGCTTCTTTTTTTGATAGATGCCTTTACTTTCATATGCTCTTTGTTTTATGTTTCGGCCCGAAGAAATCTAGCTAAAAAGTGGTAGTTCCTATTGGAAAACTTTTTTTGCTCGATTTCATATCAGTCTATTTATATCGATATACAATTCTGCCTTTTGATAAATCATAGGGAGACAATTCTAACTTCACCTTATCTCCAGGAAGGATTTTGATGTAATTCATTCGCATCTTTCCTGAAATATGAGCAATCAATTGATGTCCATTTTCAAGTTCTACTTTGAACATCGCATTAGACAACGCTTCCACAATGGTGCCGTCTTGCTCGATTGATGTTTGTTTTGCCATATTAGAATTTAAAGTTCTCTTCTATGTATTTATGGGTAGTTAACACTTCTGTTCTATCTTCAAATATTGCAATGGTATGCTCATAATGCGCGGATGGCTTCCGGTCTGCAGTTCGGATTGTCCAACCATCTTTCTCTTGGACAATATTTCGCGTTCCAAGATTAATCATGGGCTCAATTGCAATAACCATTCCTTGTTTCAACAAGGGGCCACTGCCTTTCTTGCCGTAATTGGGAACCTCTGGCGATTCGTGAAGCTTTCGTCCTAACCCATGTCCGACTAGTTCTCGAACTACGGTATACCCTTTAGCCTCTACAAATTTTTGGATCGCATGGCCGATATCACCAATACGATTTCCAAATACAGCCTGTTCAATTCCCAAATAGAGCGAATCCTTGGTGGCGTTAAGTAATGCTAAGACAGACGGGGGTACTTCACCTATGGGGTATGTATAAGCGGAATCGCTATGAAAACCTTGGTGAAAGACTCCACAATCTACCGAGATTATATCGCCATCTTTCAATTCGTACGCACTGGGAAAACCATGAACAACAACTTCGTTCACAGAAATACAGAGTGCGCTAGGAAACCCGTTGTAGCCCTTAAAAGAAGGTACTGCTCCGTGATCCCTAATAAACTCTTCAGCAATTTTATCTAAGAAAGAAGTCTTTACTCCTTCCTTGACTTCCTTAGCAATCGCTCCATGAGCTCTTCCAAGAATGTCGGCACTTTCTTTTATTCGTTCAACTTCTTCCGAAGTTTTGTAATGAATCATTAGGACGCAACCTCGTAATTCGAAGGATTGTTTTTAACGTTACCGCTTTTCATCATTCCTTCGTAATGCCTCATTAACAGATAACTCTCAATTTGACGAAGGGTATCCATAATTACTCCTACCATGATCAATAAAGAGGTTCCACCAAAGAACTGAGCAAACTCACCACCAACACCAGCAACAATTGCAAGTGCAGGAAGAATGGCAACAGCTGACAATAAAATGGAACCTGGTAGCGTAATTTTTGAAATGATGCTATCAATAAACTCTCCAGTCGGTGCACCAGGCTTAATCCCTGGAACAAATCCACCATTTCGTTTCATATCCTCCGCTATTTGCTCTGGATTTACCGTAATCGCTGTATAGAAAAAGGTAAAAACAATAATTAATGTAGCAAAGAGCAGATTGTACTGCCATGAAGTAAAGTCAGAGAAGGTGGTTCCAATGTAATTAGCAATATCACTTTCTCCAGCCCAAATCTGTGCAATTAAAGCAGGTACAAACATCAAAGATTGTGCAAAAATAATTGGCATTACACCAGATGCATTCACTTTAATAGGAATGTATTGACGCTGTCCACCATATACTTTTCCACCCACTACTTGTTTCGCATATTGTACGGGAATTCTTCGAGTGGCTTCGGTTAATGCAATTACGCCGACAACCACAAAGAATAAAACCAATGCTTCAATTATCAAAAGCAACAATCCTGAAGAACCTTTTTCAAGTCCTTCAGCAATCAAAGCCCCTGGGAATCTGGAAATAATTCCAATCATGATTAACATCGAAATACCATTTCCAATTCCTTTCTCCGTAATCTTTTCGCCCAGCCACATGCAAAACATGGTTCCGGCGGACAAAAGCACTAGAGAACTAAACATGAAGAGAGAAGTACTAATCATTACAGCACCAGTAGGAAGAATCGTTGCTGTCACGTATCCAATTCCCTGTGCTACTGTGATTGCTATAGTTAATACACGAGTAATCTGGTTGATTCTTTTTCGACCTGACTCCCCGTCCTTTTGCATTTTTTGAAAATAAGGAACCCCGACAGTAAGTAATTGCAACACAATGGAAGCAGAAATGTAAGGCATAATCCCAAGGCCGAAGATAGAGGCATTGCTAAACGCTCCTCCAAGAAAAGTGTCAATTAAGCCGAAAATCCCCTCAGGTGCTGCTCCCAATTTGGAAGGATCCACCCCAGGAAGAACGACAAAAGACCCTAATCTGAAGATGATAAGGAAGCCAACTGTATTGACAATCCTCACTCTCAAATCTTCGATCGAGAAAATATTTCTAACTGTCGAAATAAACTTTTTCATTTAATTAAATCTGGGTTACAGTGCCGCCTAATCCTTCTACTGCAGCAACAGCTGATGCTGAAAATTTGTGCGCACTCACGTCTATTTTGGAAGTTAATTGCCCACCACCAAGAACCTTAATTTTATCGTTCTTAGAAGCCAACCCATGAGACACTAAAGTTTCAAAGTTGATTGCAGTCAGATTATGCTGTTCTGCGAGGGCCTGCAAGGTATCCAAATTAACTGGTTTGAACTCAATCTTATTCAAGGATTTGAATCCAAACTTAGGTACACGTCTTTGAAGAGGCATCTGCCCACCTTCAAATCCAAGTTTTGATTTGTAACCTGATCTAGACTTAGCGCCTTTATGACCTCTTGTGGAGGTTCCACCTCTACCAGAACCGGTACCACGACCAATTCTTTTGCGGTTTTTAGTTGAACCTTCTGCTGGAGTTAATGTATTCAGTTTCATAGTTAAGCTTCCTCCACTTTGACAAGGTGATTCACTTTATTTACCATTCCGGCAATCTGAGGAGTATTTTCAACTACAACAGATTTGCTTATACGACCTAAACCAAGTGCAACGATAGTCGCTTTTTGGTCCTTCGGTCTATCAATTATACTTTTTACCTGGGTAATTTTAATCTTTGCCATGTCGCTTATCCGTTAAAGACTTTAGCCATTTTAACTCCTCTTTGCTGAGACACCGCTATGGCATCACGCAAATGCACTAGGGCATCGATTGTTGCCTTCACCACATTGTGAGGGTTCGACGAACCTTTGGACTTTGCCAAAACGTCGGTAACACCAGCAGATTCCAACACTGCACGCATCGCACCACCAGCAATTACACCTGTACCTGCTGCAGCCGGCTTGATCAATACAAGACCTCCACCAAACTTTCCGATTTGCTCGTGAGGAATTGTCCCATTCAATACAGGGACTTTTACCAAGTTCTTTTTTGCATCTTCAATTCCTTTGGTAATCGCATCGGTTACTTCGTTGGCTTTACCCAGCCCATAACCTACTACTCCTTGACCGTCACCAACTACTACAATGGCAGAGAATGAAAATCTTCGACCACCTTTTACCACTTTGGCTACTCGGTTGATGGCAACAACTTTCTCTTTTAATTCAGTATCTGTAGCCCGAATGGGTTTTCTTTTTATCTGAGACATATTGATTAAAATTTAAGGCCTCCTTCTCTGGCACCGTCAGCCAAAGCTTTCACATTACCATGATACAAGTAGCCATTACGGTCAAATACTACTTCAGACACTCCATTTGCTACCGCTCTTTCAGCAAGCTTTTTGCCTACTTCTTTAGATACAGCTACATTGGTATTTGCCTTAGAACCAAGCTCTTTGGAAGAGGCTTGTACAAGGGTCTGACCTTTAAGGTCATCCACCAACTGGGCATAAATGCCTGTATTACTTTTGAAAACTGACAGACGTGGTCTGGAATCAGTACCGGAGATTTTTCTACGGATACCTCTTTTGATTCTAAGTCTTCTGGAACTCTTATTAAATGCCATAACTTATTATTTTTTACCAGCAGTTTTACCAGCCTTACGTCTAACAATTTCACCAAC
>JAURGC010000095.1 GCA_030833985.1 Algoriphagus sp.
AGTATATCGAATTGAAGGAGGAACAAGTAGGACCTCAATGAAAATTGGATTTGAGAACACTTATAAACCCAAACAGAGTTCCGATTTAAGGGAACGATTGAACAAGAGGATTTCAGAACTACGAGTTGAACATTCCTTTTCATTAAGTAAGGTTAGTACCGTTTTGAATAATGAGGGGTTTCGAACCTCCACAAAAAAGGAATGGAACAAGAGTAACCTCTCTATCTACATAAAAAGAATGGGATTCGACTTGGGAAAGTAGAAAGGGGTTACATTTACATTCCCACAGGAATAAACAACTACGGTGGAATAATCTTGTCCAGATTTTGGCTTTGGCCTTTGAGGTAATTTTGAACGCTCGACACCCGGCTATTACGACGAAATACCGGTTAATTTTGTTAAAAAATGAGCCTCATTGCCAAATGCTTTTTGGGTGGTTATCATTTTTTAAGATCTAATTAATGTCATGGGTTTTGAATCCATATAGGCGAAACGGGCTTTGCAAAAGGTGGGTGCAATGCTAGTTATAATCTTTTCCTATCAGGCTTTCAAGCACGGATTTTTGCCAGGAGAGAAGCTGTTTCTCCAGCTTGTCTGCAATTTGAGGTTTCCCCTCAATTAGGTTGGTTTTCTCTCCAGGATCATTCCTCACATCAAATAGTTCCCGGCGACCATTCGCCTTGGCATCTCCATGGATTACCAACTTATACCTGTTGTCCAATATTGCTCTAGGCCCACCAAAATCCTGTTTCTCTATAGTTGGATGGTGATAATTTTTGAAATCCCTTGTTGGGCTTCCGTCCATCAACTTAGCTAAAGGACTGGTTCCTTGCTGTAAATTCGCCTCGATATAATCTAAGGGCGAATATGCGGCCGATTGCCTTCTAGGACTTCCATTCCAGAATTGGATGGTTTCTTTCCGCTCCTCCATTTGTCCGTCAATTAGGGGTAATAGGTTGATGCCATCTAAGGGTCTATTTGGCAAGGGTTGTTTCGCGAGGGCACAAAATGTCGGTAGCAAGTCGGAGGTTACAGTATTAACGGTACTGATCATCGGCTTAGGAATTCGCCTAGGCCATTCCATCACACTCGGAACCCTGAGGCCTCCTTCATAGATATTGCCCTTTTGGCCCCTAAATGGGACAGTAGCATTTCCCTCTTGAGGCGTTCCGTTATCCCCAAAATACCAAAGTAAGGTATTGTCTCGCAATCCTTCTGCTCCTAGATATTCTCGTATTTGTCCAATGGAGCGGTCCATGGCTGTGATCTCTGCATAGCGTTCCCTCAAAACGTCCCGCTGCAGTCTTTCCACTGGATATCCTGTTTCATTGGAAGTCAGTGTCACCAATTTGTCACCCAATTCTTCCGGTAATCCGTCGTAAAGTGCCAGGTCTTTGGGCAATGCGCTGTAGGGTTCATGAGGAGATCCAAACCAGATTACCAAGAAGAAAGGCTGGCCTTTTTCTTTCGCTTTTTTGATAAATTGAATGGCTTCGGAAATAAGAATTTCTGAACTTTCCCCTTCATATTGTTGCTCGACTGCCCCGTTTCGGGAAAGATGAGGATTCATTTCAAAAAAATTGTCATGTGAAAGGTATTCGTCAAAACCCATAGCTTTGGGATTGGTGGGGGAATCTGCTTTAACTGGTCCCAAGTGCCATTTACCAAAATGTGCTGTGGCATACCCGGCATCTTTCATGATTTTGGCTACACTGATCTCCTCCGGCCGGATCGAATACCCTGGGGAAAAAGTTCCATAACGATTCGGATGTCTACCTGTAATTATACTTCCTCGAGTAGGTGAGCAAATCGGTGAGGCAGCATAAAAACGGTCCAATCGAAGCCCTTTCGCTGCCATCTCATCCAATACAGGTGTATGTAGAAAAGGATGTCCATTATAGGCGGTTTCGTCCCAGCCGTGATCATCACCCATTAGAAGGACGATATTAGGTAACTCGGATTGAAAGTTTTTTGCGTTGATTTCTTTGAAAGAAAGCAATGCAAATAGCGTAAAGAATAAGTGAGCAATCCTTGAATACTTCATGAACTATTTCAGAAAATAAATTTTTTTGTTCTGGCTTTTCTCAAAAATACCAAGAAAATACGTTTAATTTTTTACCTAGTTGCTTCATTCACTCCTCCATTGTTGGTTCAGGAAATACAGAGTCTAGTAGACGATTTAGTTTTGCGGGCTATGGAGAAGCCTACCAATTCAGGCTAAAAAGTTTTGAATTTCGTTTCGAATTCACATGGATTAGAACTTGGAATTTTTTTTTATATTTCATTTCAAAATTACAATCCCATGAAAATCAAGTTCTCAGAATCTGAAAATGCTCCTCTTCAGTCAATTGAAGAATGGGAAGAGGATCTTTTGGTGAGGTATCCTGAACCAAAGGACAAGCAGGCTAAAGCAAAGGATGATTACAGGAATTACCATGATTCTGAGAAAGTGGATACTGTAAGACAGTTTTATAAACTTAACCACACCTACCAGACCTATGATTTTGTTCTAGAGAAGGAAAGTGAATTTTTGAAATTTGAGAAAAAGGAGATGCCATTTTGGGAAGCGGTTGATTACCTCAATACACTGATTGATGATTCAGATCCTGATACCAATTTGGACCAGTTGCAGCATTTACTCCAGACTTCGGAAGCCATTCGTGCAGATGGGCATCCTGATTGGTTTGTTTTGACAGGATTTATCCATGATTTGGGCAAAGTGTTATGCTTGTTTGGTGAGCCTCAATGGGCAGTGGTTGGGGATACTTTCCCAGTTGGATGCAAGCATTCCGATGCGATAGTTTACCCAGAGTTTTTCGGATTAAACCCGGATTCAAGAGACGAACGCTACAATACCAAATACGGCGTATATTCGCATCAGTGCGGCCTGGATCAGGTAAAAATGTCCTGGGGACATGATGAATATTTATATCAAATGGTCAAGGATTACCTGCCCGAACCTGCGCTTTATATGATTCGGTATCATTCTTTTTATTCGCAACATAGGGAAAATGCCTACGATCACTTATTAAATGATCACGACAGAGAGATGTTTAAATGGGTAGATAAATTCAATCCTTACGACTTGTATTCCAAAGTGCCCGTGCCACCGGATTCCAAGGCTTTGAGACCCTATTATGAGGAATTGGTTGCCAAATATCTACCAGCAACAATGAGATTTTAATGCAAAATCATAAATGTTAAAAGGGACGTTTTGTGATGTTCCCTTTTTTATTTTGGGGCGTTTCAATTTCTCCTTTTAACACAGAATACAAGTTATGCTCACTGTTATTTCCTTTGTTGGATTCACACTGTTTGTTGCATTTTTCTCCTGGTATAGGTTGAGGAATGAAAACCTTCGCTCGAAGGATGGTTATTTTTTGGGTGGAAGGTCCTTGACTGGTGGGGTGATTGCAGGATCTATGATTCTAACCAATATTTCGACGGAGCACCTGATTGGAATGAATGGTTCGGCCTACAAAAATGGCATGATTATAATTGCCTGGGAAGTTACTTCCGCGATTGCCTTGGTGATTGCTGCATTGTACTTTTTGCCGATTTATATGCGGCTTGGCTTATCCACGATTCCTCAGTATCTGGAGATTCGATTTGATGCAACCACAAAAACCCTAGTCTCTTTTTTGTTGATGCTTTCTTTCGTGGTCACCCTATTACCTATCGTGCTGTATACCGGAGCAATCAATTTGGAGAGTCTGTTTACTATTTCTGAGGTTTTTAAAATTAGTAAGTCAGAAGGGATTTGGTTGACTGTAATTACTATCGGGGGAATAGGTTCTGTTTATGCTATTCTAGGAGGTTTAAAAGCCGTTGCTTTTTCTGATTCTATCAACGCAATTGGGCTGATGATTGGTGGGCTAATGGTGCCAGTTTTTGCACTTTGGGAAATTGGTAACGGAAATCTAATTGCTGGATTCAGTAAAGTATATCATACCATTCCCGAAAAATTCAATGTCATCGGTGCGGAGGATTCAGTGTTGCCCTTTAGTACACTTTTTACTGGATTGATGATCAACCAAGTTTATTTCTGGGGAATGAATCAAACAATTATTCAGCGTGCACTTGGAGCAAAAAATATGGCTGAAGCCCAAAAAGGGCTGTTATTAACGGGAGTATTCAAGATATTGATTCCCTTAATTATCGTTCTTCCAGGGATTATTGCTTTTTATTTTTATGGGGAACACTACTTTGGAGATCAAGATTTTATTTATCCTGTTTTGGTCAAAAAAGTTCTTCCTTTAAGTCTGATTGGCTTTTTTGCAGCAGTAGTTTTGGGTGCAGTTCTCAGTACATTCAATTCTGTTTTGAATTCTGCAGCTACGATTTTTAGTTTGGATCTATATAAAAAAATCATTCAACCCACTGCCTCTGATCAAGTTCTCGTAAACGTGGGTAAAGTAAGTTCATTGATTCTGGCAGTATTGGCGATTTTGATTGCTCCGATGGTGGCCAATGCTCCGGATGGGCTATATCAGTTGATGCAGCAACTCAACGGAATATTTTTCATCCCCATTGCTTCCATTCTTATTGCTGGATTCTTTATCCCTAAAATCTCAGCCATGGGTGCCAAAGTCGGATTGGCAACAGGATTTTCTTTTTACCTGCTGACAACATTTCTTATGGAAATAAAACTCCATTTCATTCACATTTGGGGGATAGAGTTTTTGCTTAATCTCGGAGTAATGTATTGGGTAAGTTTGAAGTTTCCTGCAAAAGTCTCGATTATGACTGTTGCCGGATCCCTTAATCTTCAGGAATGGAATTATGCAAAATTTCTTTCTGTGGTACTCTGCTTGGTAACTTTGTTTATTTATTACTTTTTGGGCAGGTAAAAATATTAGCTTTTGAAATTCAGTAATGGGATACAAATCAGGCTAGCTTATCCAAGTGGATTGTAATCCCAATCGGGGATCACAATAAACCTAGTTGAACATTGATCTCTACTTCAAAGTCAAAAAATTTAATAAGGAATATAGGCGCCTACGGTTAATGGTTCATATTCCATAGGGTGGATTAATCACGCTTCAATTTTGCCTTCCTTAGTCTTGATGTTTTAGGTGGTTGACGAGTTGTGCGTTCTCTGAAAATTTTAGTAAACGTGAGCCAAGGACATCGAATCTTTGGTAATACTCAAAGTTCATTCGCTAATACAGCCCAAATTCTAGAGGCAATTCTTTCCATACCGAGATCCCCTGGATGTCTTCCTACACTACTATTTTCAAATCTTTCCAGGGCCATATTTTCATTGGCCAAACTTAAATCATGCAAGGGAATGAGTGGCCATTTGTTTTGCTCTGAGAGGGCTAAAAAATTTTGGTTGACTCCAAGGTTCGTCCAAAATGGAGTTGTCAGGATTACTTTTACAGGTCTTCCATCTGCTAGATAATCAACAAAAGTATTGACAGCACCTTGCAATTCAGGAGTTGTTGCGCGTTCGGGTTCAGCTATGTTTTCTCCAAATCGAATGACAATAATGTCTGCCTTAAAGGTTTTTAAATCTTCAAATTCAGTTAGACTTATTGTTTCATAGGCTCTTTCAAAGGGATAGACATTTCTCCCCAATACCTCATTTTGCTCGTTATTTTCTTTGATCTTATCGGTTAAAAGGGACAGGAAATCCTTATCAGCTGCAGTTGCGGCCATCCCCCAGTTCCCAAACCAGTTGATGCTAGGACTAGCTGGATGCCAGGTAATGCTATTTCCTAAAATCAACACTTTTTTAGGGGTTTTAACTGGGATGGTTTCCTCTTTAGGATTACAAAAAAATAGGAAGGAGGCAAGTGTATAGATTACCAATCCACTCCCGTAAACTCTTAGGTAAGTCATTTTGAAATACTTCATCAGGGATACGTCAAGTGGGGTATATTTTCAAAATTACATTTCTAGTACTGAATAAAAAAGAGGTTGGAAGCCAACAGAAGGTCAGTCAACTCTCTTGGTGAAGGTAGTTTAGGGTACTGCTTTTTTAATTTTCTTTCACGTATCCACATGCAATTCCTTTTTCTCCAATCATTTCCGAAATTGATTTCGTAAAAAATATTTGTGTAGGAATAGTTTCAATTGCCGGATATTTGGCCACCCACGTGATTTTATGTAGTTTATGTCAGCTATTTTTCAAAAGAATTCTAGCATAGTTTACCCAAATAACCTGACAGCCCACTCATGAAGCTCAAACCCTGGCATTTCCTTGCCTCAGCAGTTTTTCTGCTTGCCATCGTATCTTTTTGGTTTGTTTTCCAGGAAGATAAAACCAATCCCTCACTCGGGTCGGTACCCTTTATTTTTTGGTCCAGTTTTGCAATTACAGTGCTTGTTGTACTAGCTACTTTTCTCGGATCAATTATTTTTCCACAGGAAAAATCTCCGAAATCATGATTGGCTGGTTGATTTTCTTCTTTGCGCTTTTCCTCGCATCGTTGGGGTATGCATCCTACAAATCCTACAATAAAAACAGGAGTTCAGATGAATTTATGCTGGCAGGATCCAATATCGGAGCTATTCTTGGCTTTCTTACCTTTTCCGCAGCGCTATTCAGTGCATTTACCTTTATGGGGATGCCTGATTTTTTCCGAACCCATGGAGTAGGGGCTTGGATTTTTCTTGGTCTTTCCGATGCTTTGATGGTGTTTTTCCTGATCTGGTTTGGGTATAAGCTGCGCAAAAGAGCCTCAGAAGTGGGCTACAAAGGAGTTGCAGGATTTATTCAAAGCTGTTTTCAAAACAAATGGGCAGGATACCTGATTTTTGTGAGTTCATTTTTATTTCTGATTCCCTATGTAGCCATTCAGATTCGTGGAATTTCCATTTTTCTGGATGCAGCTTTTCCCAATCTTATTCCTGGCTGGGGATGGGCTTCCCTACTAGTAGTATTGATGCTTGTGTATTCGGAAATTGGTGGACTCAAAGCCATTATGTATAGCGATGCCATTCAGGGTTTGATCATGCTGGTAGTCATCTGGATCATTGGCTATACCTGTTTGCAGATGGCAGGTGGATTAGAAGCAGGGATTGCCAAAATTACCGAAGGCAATGCTGGCCTTCTCAGCCTCCCTGGTCCAAAAGGACTTTTTAGTAGCCCTTTTCTGATAGCATCGGCGATTGCAATTGTGATGATTCCAGTATCCCAACCACAGTTTACCACCCGTTTGGTGATTATGAAAGACCTTAAGTCTGTTCATAAAATGGCCTATGCAGTAGGTTTTTTTGCTATTTTGGTCATTCTTCCTACTGCATTCATTGGGCTTTATGGTGCAGTGAGGTATTCAGAAAGTAGTACTGCAGAATTTCTCTCGGCTGCTTTACTGTATGACCAAGCAAATCCTGTAGCCGCATTGGCCGTAGTAGGCCTCTTTGCCGCATGTCTCTCCACCACCAATGCACAGATTTTTGCTTTAGGAACAGAATTGAGGTCCCTTCTTTCTGGCTCGGACAAAAAAATCATGCGCATTACAAAAATCGCCATTTTCCTTTTCTCCATCATCGTTTTGGTATTTTCTACTTATATGAGCGATGAATTGGTGCTGCTAGCAAGAGTGAGTTTTGCCGGAACTTCCATGATAGCTCCAGTGGTGTTGGGAGCAGTGATTTTCAAAAATCCTCCCAAATCACTTTTGGTTCTTTCCGCTAGTGCACTCCTGTATTTCGTGGGTTCTTTGGTGGAAGTGGTGCCTGCTGGTTTTGCGGGCTTGCCTACCGATGCAGCCGTGTATTTAATTCTGATTCCGGCAACAGTCCTTCTTATGCTCGTTCATCATTTTAGTTCAAAAAACAACCAATGAAACTTGATTTCAACATTTCGTTAGAAAAAGTTAGCCAACAACTCCCCCGGTTTTGGGAGCTTTCAGGTCAAAAAATCCTTTCCATCGAAACCACCTTCGACACCTCCAAAGGGGCTCCGGTTTTTACAGAAAATGGAACCTATGTCACTCGGGGCTGGACGGAATGGACTCAGGGCTTTCAGTTTGGATCTGCAATTCTTCAATTCGATGCCACCGGAGATTCTGAATTTTTAGAAATCGGACGGAAAAATACCTTAGCCAAAATGGCTCCTCACCTCACCCATATAGGTGTTCATGACCACGGATTCAACAATGTCAGTACCTACGGAAACCTCCTTCGATTGATTTTAGAAGGGAAGATCCAAGAGAATGATTGGGAAAAGGAATTTTACAAACTGGCCCTTAAGGTGACCGGAGCAGTGCAGGCTACCCGTTGGACAAGCATACAAGGTGGAGGATTTATCTATTCCTTCAACGGTCCCCATTCCCTTTTTGTAGATACGATCCGTAGCTGTAGGGCATTGGTTGTATCTCATCAACTTGGTCATGTGCTTCAAGCGGAAAATGATCGACGGATTTCACTGATTCAGCGAGCCATACAGCACTTGTTGAGTACAGTTCGCTACTCGATTTTTTATGGTAAGGGTAGAGATAATTACGATATTCCAGGGCGAACAGCCCACGAAATCATCTTCAATACCAACGATGGCAATTACCGCTGCCCCAATTCTCAACAAGGGTATACTGGTTTTAGTACCTGGACAAGAGGCTTGGCTTGGGCAATTTGTGGGTTGGGAGAGACCTTGGAGATTATTGATAAGCTCCAAGAATCGGATTACGAGCAGGTCATTTCCAAAAAAGACTTGATAAAGGAACTTTCTCAAGCTGCCCAAGCCACAGCTGAGTTTTATCTCGCCAATATGCCTTTGGATGGCATCCCCTATTGGGATACAGGAGCACCAAACCTCCACATGTTGGGCGACTACATGACTAAAGCTGCCGATCCTTTCAATGAATTTGAACCGGTAGATAGTTCCGCTGCATGCATTGCTGCCCAGGGCTTGATCCGGATTGGGAATTGGCTAAAAACTTCTGATCCCAACCGTTCAAAATCCTATGTTCAAGCGGGCATTCAATTGGCGTCTGTTCTTTTTTCGGAGCCTTACCTTTCTACTAAAACATCCCATCAAGGCCTGATTTTGCATTCCATCTACCACCAGCCCAATGGCTGGGATTACGTTCCAGAAAAAGGAAAAGTTGCCCACGGGGAATCCAGTATGTGGGGAGATTACCATGCCCGTGAATTAGCCTTGTTGATTCAGCGGATGGCAAAAAATGAATCCTATTACAGCTACCTCAACTGTGTGCCTTCATGAGTGGAAAGTATAAACCTCAGTATCCCCGGGTGGCGCAACTAAAAACTGCCGATCAATTTGGGGAACATTTGAAAAAAGACGGGATTCAGCTTGAATTTGATCAGGAATTGATTGTTGGTCCGGGTTCCCCTTATGGAAAGTCACATAGGCTCCGATCCGGAAGGACCATAGGCAATGCTCTCTGCATCTTGCCGATGGAAGGATGGGATGGTACATCAGATGGACGCCCTACGGAATTGACTAAAAGGAGATGGAAAAACTTTGCGTTAAGTGGAGCCAAACTACTTTGGGGCTGTGAGGCAGTGGCCGTTCGGCACGAGGGTA
>JAURGC010000058.1 GCA_030833985.1 Algoriphagus sp.
AATCAGTTATGCGGAATTAGTTGATATTTTCTGGCAAACTTTTGACCCTACAGATGTTGGAGGGTCATTTTTTGATCGAGGTAGCCAATATGAATCTGCTATTTTCTACCACAATGATCTACAAAAAAAAGTAGCCGAAGAAAGCAAAAAACAATTAGAGCGGTCCAAACGATTTACCAAATCGGTAGCTACTCCCATCATAAAATTTACCAACTTCTATCCTGCCGAAGAGTACCACCAAGATTATTACAAAAAAAGTCCTCAAGAGTACTATGCTTACCGAAAGGGTTCAGGAAGAGATGCCTTTATACAAAAACATTGGCCTGAGCTTAGTGCAAAAAAATACCCTGCACCATCCAAAATAGAACTCAAGAAAGAATTAGATGAGTTGCAATACGAGGTGACTATGGAAGGTGCTACGGAATATGCATTCAATAACGCCTACAATGGTAATAAGGAAGAGGGTATCTATGTTTGTGTGGTAACCGGCGCTCCCCTATTTAGTTCCAAGGACAAATACGAATCGGGTTCGGGATGGCCAAGCTTCACCAAACCCATCGATGCTAGGGTTATTGATAAACCAGTGGATCGTACTTTGGGGATGCTTCGCGTAGAAGTGCGTAGTAAACTTGGCAATTCCCACTTGGGACATGTTTTTTACGATGGTCCTGCTCCTACAGGATTAAGGTATTGCATGAATTCTGCTGCCATGAAATTTATACCAAAATCAGAAATGCAGGCAGCAGGATACGGAGATTACCTTTGGGTGGTGGATTAATTCAACACCCTAATAAAGGTAATTAACCGATCAATTTTCTAAAAGTCAGATTAATTCTAGGGGCCAATACCTTCTTGGTTTTGGGAATTTGGTGTTCCCAATAGTGCTGACTCTCGCCTCCCATTAGTAATAAGCTACCGTCAGATAGTTCAATATTTAATTTAGGTTCTTTTTTCCCATAGGGTCGTAGTTGAAAAATTCGCGAGGCGCCAAAAGTTAATGAGGCAATCGTCGGGTCCTTACCTAATACGTCCTCGTTATCTCTGTGCCAACCCATACTATCTTGGCCATTCCGGTAATAATTGCAGAGTACATGTGTAAACTCATGCTTGGTAAAATCCTGTATGTGATTTTTAATTTGTTCTAATTCCTTTGTGAAAGGCAAAGCCTCCATCTCAATCCCAGAATACCCATAAGAAACATTAGGATCCCCGTAGAGCGCAGTAAGCCTTGGTTGAACTATCCACTTTCCAAACATTCGTATAGGCTCTTGACGCCACTCTAAACATTCTTGAAGTAACTTTAAATAATGAAATGAATCTTCCTTTGAGTAGAAGTTAGGATAAAAGGTTACCTCTCCTTGAAAAGGAAGCAGGTTGTTGGTTTCCGCGGATAGAAGAGAATACTGCATACCTGTCAACTTTTCTACCCATATATTGGTTTGAAACGAGCGGAATTAGTTGCAACCTAAGTGGTAGCAAGAACTACTTAGTAGTCCAATAATCGACCACCGTGACCTTATCCAAATGCGGACCAAGAAGACCTACAAACTCTTGGTGGGCAGGGTGTGGAATATACGTATCTCGGTCAGCATCCGAATGAAAAGTAACGGTAAATACATGTGTTAAACCTTGATTAAGTCCTTCAGGACTAGAATTCACCCCCCATTCAAATCCTTTTATTTCTGATATTTTGGAAGGCAATTCATTAAAAGCTTTTACAATACGATCAATGTCTTCTGGAGAGGAAGTTTCTTTGAAACCAAACATAACCACATGACGAAGGAGTGAATCAGGCATAACATTCTGTGTTAAAGAAAGAGAAGTAGATGAGGTTTCATCGGACGTATTTGTTGTTTCTGCAGAACTACAAGCAAAAAGCAAAACAAAGGCGAGAAGGAAGAAGCTGTTTTTCATACGTGATTTTTTTTTAGCAAAATGGAAGGTATTTCTATCCAATCAAAGCCATTCCTAAAATTTCGCTGTAAAATAGTTAAAAAAAATCCCCTAGGAATACATTCACTAGGGGATCTTGACTAAGCTAAAAGGGATTATTTAACCACCTTTACATTTACAGCATTGATGCCTTTTTTTCCTTGTACTAATTCGTACACAACTTTGTCGTTTTCACGGATTTCGTGTACCAAACCAGTGTGGTGAACGAATACATCCTCACTGTTGTCTGCTGGTGTAATGAATCCAAAGCCTTTGGTTGTGTTAAAGAATTTTACTGTTCCTTCATTCATGATTTTTGAAATTTTGATTGTTTTTTACTCGATTTTGATTGGACTGATTTGAAATAATTTTTTTCTCTACTGGCGGCTCAGGAGGAGTGTCTGAAATATTACCGAATTGATCCACATAAGCGATCATATTATCAAGGCTACCGTCTTTAGGCTGTGCCTTTCGCTCAAGTTTCTTTTCAAGTTTATCTTTCTGCTTTCTCTTCTTTAGTTCCGCTTTTTGCTTTTTAATAAATGTGTTTTGATTTTTTGACATGCAATTGGTTTAGTTTACAAATGTGATAGCATGGCCTACTTTACCGGCTCTGCCTGTTCTTCCGATTCGATGGATGTATGCATCCATGGTCATCGGTAGCTGATAATTGATCACATGGCTCACATCAGCTACATCGATCCCCCTAGCAGCAACGTCTGTTGCCACCAACACACGGATCTCCCCATTTTTAAATTCTTCGATCATTCTATTTCGAAAATTCTGGGACTTATCTCCGTGAATTTGACCGGCCTTGATACCGGCTTGAATTAATTTTTTGGCTAACCTATCTGCCAATCTTTTGGTTTCAGTGAATAAAATCACCTTTTCAAGTTCTGAATTGGCAAATAAATCTGCCAACACTTCAAACTTATCTTGCCCTTCAGGAACACGAATAGTTTGTTGCTCAATGTTTTCATTCGTCGTAGCTCCGGTAGAAACTTTTACTTCTACTGGATTAGACAAAAGGCCGTCGATTATCTTTTTCTGCCCTGGCTCCAAAGTTGCAGAGAACAATAGTGTTTGATCTCTAGTTCCAATTCGATTGACTAGCTTGTTGACATCGAGTACAAAACCCATATCCAACATTCGATCAAACTCATCCAATACTAGCGTATTTACTTTTCTGAGATCCAGATTTTTTCGATCTGAAAGATCCAATAACCTCCCTGGGGTACCTACAATTACTTGAAGCTTTCGTGCCAATTTAGGTAGATCAGAGTTGATATTCGTCCCTCCAATGAATGTGGCTGAATACAAACCCATTCCTGCACTTAAACTTTTAAATTCCTCTTCGATTTGCAAGGCAAGCTCTCGAGTAGGAGTCACGACCAAGGCAGTATAATTTCGAGGATCTTTAAGCGCATGCTCAATTATTGGAATTAAAAAAGCAGCAGTTTTCCCAGAACCTGTTTTTGAAATAGCAAGCACATCTCTTCCTTTTAGCAAGGGTTCGATGGATTGCTCCTGAATTGTAGTCAATGTCTGATACCCCTTGCCTTCGATGTTCTGAAGTAATTTGGAGGACAAACCGAGCTCCGAAAATCTTTTTTCAGTTCGAAATCCTTCTTGTCCACTTGGCTGCGCTTTTTTTACAAAAAGCCTTGGGTCAAGGGTAGATTCTTTCTTTTTCACCTGTCTTCGATCGGGGTTAGAACCTCGAGATGGAGCGGTGGATTTGTTATTTTTCTTTGTAAATGGATTCATGAGTTAGTTTTAAACTTTAACAGGCTGGTATTCGACATGACCTAGTTGGTACAGCATCTTAGCATGGGCCTTCAAAGCATCAAAAAATGTCTTTTTAGTGTAGTAAGGTATGTTGTATTCTGCAGCAGTTGCTTTCACTATTGGAGCAATGTTGCGGTAATGAACGTGACAAATATCTGGAAATAAATGGTGCTCTACTTGGTAATTCAATCCACCAATCATCCAAGAAAATAATGGGCTGTTTTCTGCATAATTTGAAGTGGTAGCCAATTGATGTAACATGCGCTCTCCCTCAACAATTCCATTTTCATTCGCTTGTGGAAAGGACACTTCCGGCATGATATGAGCCGTTTGAAACACCAAAGAAATACTAAGGCCAGTGATAAAATGCAACAGTAAAAAGGCAACTAAGATGTGGCCGAGACCAAAAGGTGAGAAAATAATCGGCAAGCCAAGAATGAAAGCATAATAGACCAATTTCCAAGCAATGATTTTTAAGACCGTATTTCTATACACATGCTTTCCTTTAAACAAACCCATCTTGTAATACCGATCAAAGCGAATGAAGTCCTTTGAGGTTACCCAAGAAATAGTAGATAATCCGTAAAAAATCCAGGTATACCAATGCTGGAATTCATGAAGTTTATTTTTGGGAGCATGAGGTGAAAATCGTAAGAAAAATGGCGCATTGATATCGTCATCTCCCTCGGGAATATTGGTATACGAATGATGCAACACATTGTGTTGGATTCTCCAAACCGTCGCATTGGCCCCAACTAAATTAAGTGTATAGCCCAATAACTTGTTCACCTTGGAATTTTGGGAATATGTACCGTGAATGGCGTCATGCATGATCCCCATACCAATACCAGCCATTCCTAGACCACTTACTACATAACAAGCAAATAACTGCCAGGTCTGATCCAATGCCCCCGACATTACTAAAAGAACAGGTAGAAAGTACGCGCCCAACATGACCACAGTTTTCAACTTCATTTCTTTGTTCGCGAATTTAGTTTGCTGCGTAGAAGTGAAGTAGGAATTGACTCTGCTTCGGAGGGTAAGGGAGAATTCAGACAGTGCTGAATCAGAAAATCGAATGGTCTTAATTGGGAGATTATTTTGGTAAGTACTAGTAAATCTGGGTTCTCTAAAAGATTGATGACTGCAGGTTCTAACTCAAAAAGAAAGTTCTTTTGTTGAATTAAAAAAGTAGAAGAAAAAGAAGTAAAACCTGTGTTGGAGAACTCTTGATTTGCTACTTGTGGCAGGTGAATCGCCGATGCCTAACTTGATGACAAGTGTCGAAAACATTTTTCCGACTTACAAATGTGCTCCTTTAAATTCAAAATTCCTAATTTATAAGTCAAATAGCGGTATTTATAGGATTTAGTTCTTTGCTAATTTCCAATTAATTAGCCCATTGAAATGCCACAAGCCCACTTTATTGTACTGTTGTACTGGATGAAGTTTAGTGTTGGTGAGCGGTACTTTAGAAACCAAAATCAAATGAAAATCTAGATTTTTTATTTTTTTTGGGGAATACCGTAAACCAAAATTATGCTGACGATAACTCGGAAAATTGTATTTATTGGCAGCAGCATCCTCTAGTTTTGGTAAAACATGAATTCCCATATAGGAATACAATTGAAGAGGATGATTTTTTAAACGATAAGAGGCATATCCCACCATCGCCGTAACTGTTTCAAAGCCTTCGTTTCGTTCTCTTGGAATAAAAGTATACCAGGCATCCTTGCCCCATTCCCTTGGGCTCAACCACCTTCCTTTTCCTCCTACTTGGGTCGCGCTAAGTTGGGTTTCCCAGGCACTTTTTTTCCAATTTAACTTAACCGAAATTGCAAAATTTATATCGGAAGGATTTTTGTACTGTTTCACGAGATCACGATTTCCTCCGTCTCCAATGCCCTGTTGCAAACCCGTTTGAATTCCTGAATTCCAAGACCCTAAGCTGTTTTTTAACGTTTTCTCGTACGTAATCCAGGAGGTAGTAAACAAATTTTCAGCAATAGTTTGTGAAAAACTAAGTAGTCTTCCTTCTTTCAAATCGCCCTCTATTGCCCAAATTCCAATCCAAGAACTGCTGGTGTTTCCATGATAAGCAGCAGGGGCACCTAAAAGGCTTCTACCTTGAGGGAATAATCCAACTGTCTCCCCTACTGGTATCCAATCCTTACTTCCGCGAATATTCATTCGAGTAATTCCCCAAACGCTAATTTTCCAAGATGAGATAGGAGAATACCAGGCTTTCACCCCTTCAACTACCGTTGGAGAAAGCCGGCCATCTTGGGAATTGACCCAATCGGTTTGAATTCCCATTTTTCCCAATTTAATCCCAAACTTCGGCTGAACATAGCTCAAGGACAGTAACTCCAACCTCCCAAAAAACCGATCTTTTGGATTTAATAAGTTAAATAAACCAGATTCGTAACGATTTGACTGCCTAGTAGTTGGGTCAATATCCCAAAAAGGCGAACTAAACACATTCGCAAAAATCCGATAGCCCCCTTGTACTTCCCAATTTTTGGCAAAGCTTAATTTCCCACCAGCTAATGTAGAAATCCCCATAGCATAGTCCGATTTAAGCTCCTCATTCGTGTAGGAGGTGTTCATCCAAAAACTTCGAAAACTTACTTCTGGAATAAATAGGATTTTTTTCTCCGCTGACATCTGGTTTACCTGTCCAAATCCAGCGGGTTGATTGAAGGTGAAATAGAAAATTACAAGAAGATAAATCCTCACTTTGTACTAGACTTTGCCTCTTTTATGGGTTTGAAAGGGCCAAACTTATGTTGCTCTTCTGTAAATTCATCGGCAAAAGGACCAAAGGGATGATCCATAGGTTTCTTAGAAATATCAGGCCAATCTTTGGAGAGATCCTTCTTTGGCCTTTCCATACTATTGACATAAGCAGCGACATCCCAAGATTCCTCATCTGTCAATAGTGGTTGTTCAAAAGTGACTCCCAAAGGCATATTTGCCTTGACATATCCCGCGAATCTTGACAATCGGTAAAGTCCTGCGCCCTGGTTGTAACTTGCCTCCCCCCACAACGGTGGATAAACGTAGCTCCTTCCATCCGGTTTAGCCAATCCTTTACCATCCGCTTGGTGGCAGCTTGCACATTGACTGTCGTAAACCAACTTTCCTTTTATAGGATCTGCTGCGCGGTCCATAAGCGGAAGGGAATAGATTCCTGACCCTATAGGCGTTTCTCCCTTAGGAACTTCTTTACCTACCCAATTGATATATGCAGCCATTGCTTTCATTTCCTTGGATTCTCGCTCCAAAGGCTTTCCATTCAAACTCCGCTCAAAGCAATCATTGATTCGCTTTTGAATATCTTCTTCTTGACCTGATCGGGCACGAACCTTAGGATAAGTCGCCGCCACCGCTCCATAATTATTTCCTAAAGGAGCTGTTCCAGCTTGTAAATGGCAATTTTGACAATTCAAACCATTTGAAATTGCCTTTACCTTACCCTTTGGGCCTAGGTATTCTGCTGTATTAGCCACCAATTCTTTTCCGTATTTTAGTTCCTCCGCATTGGATTCTTGATCCATTTCCGACCAGTCAGGTGCTTTCCAAACTAGCTTAGGATCGGCTAACGGATTCACTGTAGGGAGCTCCACTGTAACCTCAGAAACCTCCAAGTCAGCTTGCGAAAGTGAGGGTAGCTGAACGCCAGAAAAGGAAAGAAATACGACAAATCCTACAAATAAAACTAAGGAAACAGTGAGCCCAAGTAGGGCCACCAAAAGAGTGATAAGCTTGAGAAATGGCTGCATCATCGGAATTAGGTTCTTTGGGAAAGTTACAAAGTTGTAAAATAGTACTTACTAGTTCCTGTGACCCTGGTCACTCAATTAATTTTTTTACCAAAAAAAATTAATCAAAAAAAGTACTGCTTACAACCAATTAATTTGGGCTTCAAAAACCAATTTACCTTCCACTTTTCCTTGAATAAATGAAGAGGAATCAGACCCTAAAAGCAATAACTCAACTTGATCACCCGCCTTGCATTCAGCGAGGTAGTTGATTGCAATTTGGCTTGGAAATAATTTGCTATCTGCAGCAATATTTTCGATCCATCGAATGTAGCTGGTATGATTCACATGGTTGTATAAATCCAAATCCGAATACTGCACTTGAATGAATTTGTTGGCTTGCAGAGATCCTGAAGCCTCCAATTTTGCGGGTTGCCAAATTGGTGCCACTGAAGGATCAAAAAGGAAAGGAGGAAGTACAGATTCTGGCTTTAAAATTCTCTTTTTCTCGATATGCACCAATAACCAAGAGGACATCGCTCGTGCTACTACCTCCTCGTGTTGATCCCAAACCAAAAACTCACGAAAAGCAAAAGCACCAGCCTGTCCTCTCCCACCTGTAAAAATTCGAAGCGAATCTCCCCAACAGGGAAATTGACTTACTTTTATTTCTAAACGGGAAAGTACCCACATCAACTGTTGCTCCAGTAAATTCCTGCCAAACCCTTGAGAATCTGCATGTTTCCAAGCGATTTCCTGAAAGAGATCAGCCAAAGCACATAAACTTAAGTTTCCATTGGGATGTACCTGAAAAGTTCCTACTTCAAAAGATTTTTCGAATTGAAAATTCTCAGGCAAACTCATGGCTCAGAAGAAATTTCTGGTGCATAAAACACCTGCTTCCCGAAACTACTCAACAAAAAAATCCCTATTCCATTAATTGCAATGAGGGTAAAAGAAACCTTCAAGTTGAACAGCTCAGCTATAAATCCAATTATCGGAGGCCCAATCAAAAATCCAAAAAACGAGAGCGTAGAAACCAGTGCCAAAGCAATACTTGGACTGTACAATTTGGATCTTCCAGCAATCCCATAGGACACGGGTACGATTGAGGCCACACCAAAGCCTACTAACAAAAATCCAAACGCTGCTGTATACAAGTTTGGAAAGACTACAGCAAAAAGTAATCCTAAAAAAATCAACATTCCGCTGACCTGAAGAATTGGAAGCTTTCCATACCGATTGCTCGCCTTGTCGGTTAAAAACCTTCCCGAGGCCATTGCACCCATAAAACAGACATAACCAATGGAAACCAAAGCAGGCTCTACCTCTACAATATTTTTGAGGTAGACTCCACTCCAATCAAACATACAACCTTCAGCCATCATCCCTAGAAACGAAATTAGGCCTACGCGAAGTAGTAGTTGATCGGGCTTTTTTAAGACCAAACCACTTGCCTCAGTACCTTCACGCTTATCATTGACTATGTATTTTTGAGAAGCAAAAATGATACCTACTGCTAGGAACGTGACCACTCCATAATGGACTGCTGGCGAAAATTCAAGAAAAATCATCCCTGCACCAAGCCCAGCACCTGTAAAACCCGCCATACTCCAAAGACCGTGGAAAGAAGCTAAAATACTTTTTCCTAGTTGATCCTCCAGACCTAAGGCCTGTGTATTTAGAGAGATATTCATGATGTTTCCCAATAATCCAAACAAGACTAGAATAGGTGCGATCACCCAAATACTCGGTGACAATCCAATCAAGGGTAAGGTCAAGGCATATCCAAAACTACAAATTAGAATGACGATTCGACTTCCATAGTGATGTACAGACCAACCAGCGATAGGTAATCCCAACATGGATCCAACGGGAAGGCAAAGTAATAAAGACCCTAATTCTCCTTCAGAAAGGCTAAATTTGGTTTGAATATCGGGAATACGAGCAGCCCAACTAGCAAAGCAAATTCCTATAAAGAAAAATAATGCTCCAAGTGCTATTCGACGTTTGGAAAGGTAATTCATATCGCGTCCATCCTATAAAACGGGGCAAAGGTACACAGAATGTAAAAGAAATTTGGGGGCAATGTAACTAGCAACAAAACTATTCCCCTTTCTGGGGTGTTGAAAGAAAAAAATAGCAAATGGAATTCATCATTGTAGGGGTTATTATTGCAACTATAATCGTTTTTATACGAGTGATAATCAAAAAGGTATTTAACTAAAAATGCCACCTTTTTTCAAAGGTGGCATAGTAAAACCTTAATTTTTACTGATCATTTAGTTTGGAAGTTGGTTTTCAAACTTACCATAAACCCAAGTTCCGGCTAAAGCAGCGACTAAAGTCACCAAAATAACTGTATACCCACTACCAATTTGCGCAAATAAAGGACCTGGACAGGCACCTGTAATAGCCCAACCTAATCCAAAGATAAAACCACCAATAACCTGTCCCTTTTTAAAGACTTTGGTAGGAATATTGATCGTTTCGCCATGAATAGATTTGATATTCAGACGCTTAATTAACTGAATAGAAATGATTCCAGTTACGATCGCAGAACCGATTACCCCATACATGTGAAAAGACTGAAGTCGGAACATTTCTTGAATTCTAAACCAAGAAATGATTTCTGCTTTCACAAATACAATTCCGAAAACAATTCCAATAATGACATACTTCAACAAGGCCAAGCCTTTATCTTGAGTTTGGCTAGAATTCGGAGCAACGCAGTGCGTATCAGCCATAGGATCCATATTTTTTTTATTTTTTGTCATGAGTTCAAGAGCATTTAAAATCCAACTAGTTTCATAAGTGGTTCAAGCAACACATGGGTCATCAAGAATCCACCGATCATAAAAAATATGGTTGCTACCAGAGATGGCCATTGCAAGGAACTGATCCCCATAATGGCATGACCAGAGGTACAACCTCCAGCATAGCGCGTTCCAAATCCAACCAGAAAGCCACCAATTAGAAAGAATAGAATTCCTTTACCAGTGAATAAAGAATCCCAATTGAAAATTTCTACTGGCATTAAATCTGTGAAGTTTGTAATTCCCAAAGCTGTCAAATCCGCTTGAGTTGCTTCTGAAATCACAATGGTTTCGGGATTAGCAAGAAAATTCATTGCGATGAAGCCTCCTATGGCAGTTCCTAAAACAAAAAGGAGGTTCCAGATTTCTTTTTTCCAATCGTAAGTAAAGAAGGGAATACCTGCAGGAACGCAGGCAGCGCACACGTGGCGCAAGGAGGAAGAAATACCAAAGGTTTTGTTCCCTAAGATAAGTAAAGCGGGAACAGTGAGTCCAATCATTGGTCCAGCAACATACCAGGGCCATGGTTGAGAAATCCATTCAATAAATTGATTCATAGGGTTTTATTTTATTATTTGTTTTATTCTTTTTAAAATCTGTAATCTAAAATTAAGTTGACATTGGTCATATTAACCCGATTGATTATGTATTCAAGAGGAATTTTTTTTCGCTATCCTCGTCTTTATGTGCCACCAAAAGTTGTAATTCCAACCCTTGGAAAATGCCATCAAATCTATAATCTACTAAGCCAATAAAATGGAAGTAATTGGGCAATCCATATTTATTTAATTTCAAATCTTCAAGTCCTGGGGTTTGAACATAACTTGAGCCCAGAGAAACTTTTAGTTTGTCCTGAATAAAGGTTTTATCATACGAAATACCAATAGCACGTACCCCTCCCATCCCTTCAAATCGCTCTCGCTGCATACTGACAAAAAACTTTTCTCTCCCCCATTCCCTGGGAAAAAGATAACGTCCCTTATCTGAAATATATAAAAAATTAAAAGCTAGCTCACTTTGTCCCCATTGAAGGCCTGATTTTAGACCAAGCCCATGTGTCTCCTCTTCAGGTAGCGTATAAGCTTTTATGGGATCCTGACTTCCACCATTACCTTGGGCACGTTGTACAAATCCCTGAGCTCCATAAATCCACTTTTTAGAAGTTGAAGATCCTACAAAACCAGTTACTTCGGTGAAGTTAGTTGCAAAAATCCCCTCTGCCAGGTAATTCCAGGATTGAACTTGAAACTTTTCATTGGAAAATTCAACTCCGAGAACGCCAATTCCTTTGGATTTTATGTGATGCCTGTAGGTTTCTTCCCCTCCCAATGGATTTCTCCCCGTACCATAAAAACCAAGGGATTCCTCCACCTTTAGCCATTCTAGAGAGCCTCTTGAAATGAGGTGTGAAAACCATGCCCCTGAAAATTTCAAACCAGAAGTTGCGGTATAGGTGCTTGAAAATCCACTGAATAAATTGGGCCTCAAGCGATTATCTGCAGCATTCAATAAAGGACTCTCGAAGTGATGTCTTCCAAACCATGCTGAAAACTTCTTACTATCATACGAAACATAAAACTCCTCCAAACGATCCATATCCTTACTATTTTCAGGATGATGGACATCAAATAAGGATTTTTCATATCGATTACCCATGCCAGTTTGGGGGTCTTTTTCCTTCAGGTTGTTTTCAAAATGCCTAAACACAAAGAATCCACTAAATCCTATACCGAGCCCATTCCACCGTGGACTAAAATAACCCAATCCCGCACCCGTACCCCATGCTGAATAATCCAATAAATTATGAGAATTATTGGTATGCATGAAGTAAGAACGTAGGTGAAATTCAAAATCGCCAGTATTTAAGACCTTTCCAAAAGTTTCTTTGGTTTCCGTACTATCTGAATTATGTTCAGTAGCAAGATGGTGCTGAGCACCCACCTTTGAGAAAATACCCAAAACAAAAATGGTTATCAAAAAGGCCTTAACCTGCATAGACAAAGTTCTATATTATCATTTTCTTAATGTTGTGACTTTAATCACATCGAGATGATTCCAACTAAAAATGAAAGGCCCGAAGACCTGCCATTTGCGTTAAACTATTTGTAAATAAGCTTAGGATTAAAGCAAAGTGCTTGGGCAAACGTACGCCGAAACTTCAACCTTTTCGGATTCTTTGATTGCTTTGAATCCTCCAGCGACATCAATTAGGTTTTCATATCCTCTGGCCTTCAATGTTGAGTTGAAGACCATGGAACGGTAGCCCCCTGCACAATGTACGTAGTAGGTCTTGTTCTTGTCTATTTTCAACATACTATCATTGATGTAATCTAAAGGAGCGTTTTCTGCACCGATCACATGCTCAGAAAGGTATTCTGAATTTTTACGAACATCAAGAATTAAGATACTTGGATCACCTTCCTTGATCTTTACCAATTCATCCACGGTAATGGAAGTAATGGAATCCACTTCACGACCCTCATTTTTCCAAGCTTTAAATCCACCCGCTAGGTATCCTATTGAAAAATCGTATCCTACGCGTGCCAAACGTGTGATTACTTCTTCTTCCATTCCCTCTTCGGCAACTACCAAAATCTCCTGTTTTAAGTCTGGAATCATTGCACCTACCCAAACGGCAAAGCTTCCTTCGATTCCAATATTGATGGAGTTCGGGATAAATCCTTTTGCAAATTCCTGCGCCGCCCGAGTATCCAAGATCAAAGCAGAAGTTTCGTTTGCAGCAGCTTCAAATTCGGCAGGACTCAAAGGTCTCACGCCTCTTTCTAATACCTCATCAATGCTATCATATCCTTCGATGTTCATCCTTACATTTTGTGGGAAGTATGCAGGAGGAGGAGTAAGTCCATGCAATACTTCTTTAATAAAAGCTTCCTTGGTCATTTCCTGTAGTGCATAGTTGACCTTCTTCTGGTTACCCAAGGTATCGGATGTTTCCTTACTCATGTTTTTGCCACATGCAGAACCAGCACCGTGTGCGGGATACACAATCAAGTCATCTGAAAGCGGCATCAATTTGTTACGTAATGAATCATACAAGTGTCCTGCAAGTTTTTCTTGGGTCAGATCTTTTACGACTTTCTGTGCCAAGTCTGGACGTCCGACATCACCAATAAACAGGGTGTCACCCGTAAAAATGGCCTCTTCTTTCCCTTCTTCGTTGGTCAGCAAGTAACAAACCGATTCCAAAGTATGTCCTGGGGTATGGATGACTCTGATTTTAGTTTTACCTATGGTAAATACTTGGTTGTCTTCAGCAATAATCGCGTCAAAACCTAATTTTATTTCAGTGGGTCCATAGACGATTTTGGCTCCAGTTTTTGCAGCCAAATCCTTGTGTCCAGAGACGAAATCCGCATGAAAGTGCGTTTCAAATACGTACTTTATTTTGGCATTTCTGCGCTCTGCTTTTTCAATATAAGGCTGAACTTCGCGAAGTGGGTCAATGATTGCAGCCTCTCCGTCGGATTCAATGTAGTAGGCACCTTGTGCCAAACATCCTGTGTAGATTTGTTCGATTTTCATATATTTTTTAGTTTGTAGAATTCTAAATGGTTCAATAAAATTAGAACCTTTTTTTTTTGTGTTGAATGACTTTTGTCACAGGACACTAGGCGTTAGCCAATACCTTATTTTCAATGATTTGAACAAGCTGCTGAGCAGGCACGACTCCTGACTGCCTCCAAACCATTTCTCCTTTTGAAAAAAGGACCAAGGTTGGCACCCCTCTTACTTGAAATCTGCTTGCAGCGAGTGGATTTTTATCTACATCTACTTTTAGGATTTTTACTTTACCTCCCAATTGCTTGGAAGTATCTTCCAAAATGGGTTGCATCATTTTACAAGGACCACACCATTCGGCAAAGAAATCAACCAATACCGGGGTATCCCCTTCGATTAGCTCTTGAAATGTTTTGGATTTTGGAAGCATGTTGGCTTAGTTTTCAATTTGTTCAACAAAAATACAAAGCTCATCAAAGAACTTACAGTAATCTTTGTCACAAGACCTAAATGGGATGATTTTAGTAGGTTAAAAAATTCAAAAATTCCCGAATTGGTCTAAAATTTCATAGTTTCGTAGTTCTAATTGAACGAATTAATGCTCACTTACAAGCAAATTAATACCCTCAGTGGTTGGCTAGTTTTTGCCATTTCTACCCTTGTTTACATCCTTACCGTTGAACAAACGGCTAGTTTTTGGGATCCAGGAGAGTTTATTGCCGTTTCTTACAAATTACAAGTTCCACATCCTCCAGGAGCCCCCTTTATGCTCTTGGTCTACCGTATGTTTGGCTTTCTGGCATTTGGTGATCCATTGCAGGTCGCTTATTGGATGAATGTAGGCAGTGCTTTATTCTCTGGTTTTACGATCTTATTTTTATTTTGGTCCATTACACTAATGGGAAAACGACTATTCTCAGTGGTGGAAGGAGAAGAAAGCAAAGGGCAAACTATCGCTTTAATGGGTGCAGGAATGGTCGGATCCCTGGTTTATACTTTTTCCGATAGTTTTTGGTTTTCTGCGGTAGAAGCTGAGGTATATGCCATGTCTTCCTTTTTCACCGCTATTGTTATTTGGGCATTTTTGAAATGGGATGTGATCAAAGATCCCAAAGAAGAAAATAGATGGTTGGTCTTTATAGCCTATTTAGTGGGCCTATCGATAGGGGTTCACTTATTAAACTTAGTAACTCTCCCTGGCTTAGCTTTAATCTATTATTTTAAAAAGTACCCAAAAC
>JAURGC010000051.1 GCA_030833985.1 Algoriphagus sp.
GGAGGCGACTAAGCCGTTAAACTGGTTGTTGGTAAACGTTCCCAATTTGAATGAATCAATTTACATTCAAGGGGTAACTGTGTACAAGGGTGCTGCTGACAATACCGAAGATGCTATCCAAAAAAGAGTTTATCAAGACAGTGTGATGGCTATTTATGATAAAAGAGGGGAATTGTATAATAATCATGTCAAGTGGATAGAAACAAAAGGCTATTATGGATACCTTTTCTACCGTGCCGATAAAGCTAAAATCCCTGGTGTGATTGCGGATTTTGAGAAAGCAGTCGAATTGAAAGGATCTATTAATTATCAATTTGTTCCGGCTTACTTTGACCTAGTTGAAAAAAATTATTCCTTGAATAAGGCATATACCCCAGAACAAGTATTGACCATCTACGATAAGTCAAACAAATTGTTGGATGCAGCCGGGGCTACAGGCAAAGACGTGACTGGATCCAAGGCCACGCTCGAAACGCTTTTGGTCAAGATGAAGTTGATTGATTGTGATTTCATTGAAAATACTATGGGACCAAAACTTACCGCGGACCCAACAAATGAGGAGCTTGCCGAACAGATTTTCACCTACTCCCTTCAGTACAAGTGTATTTCTACCAAGGCATTTTTGGCTGCATTAGAATTTAAGGATTCCAAGAATCCAACGTACAAAACCTCCCAGGTACGAGGAATGCTGTACATGTCAGCAAATGATTTTGAGAAGGCAGAACCTGTATTTGAAAAGGCGTTGACACTTGCTGCTACTGACAAAGAAAAGGCAGAGGTACAAATGGAATTAGCGAAAATTTATGCGAGAGGAGGAAAAAAATCCGCCGCTAGAACTGCCGCAAGAGAGGCTGCTGGACTAGATCCTGAACTGGTTTCTTCTGCCTATGGATTGATTGGAGATCTGTATATGTCCTCTTACAACGATTGCAGAGGGGGTGAAAGCCGTGCAAAAGATTATTCAGTATTCATCGCTGCCTACAATGCTTACCAGCGAGCAGGGGATTCCAAGGGAATGGGAAGTGCTCGTTCAAGATTCCCTTCCAAGGAAGAACTATTCACCGAAGGTTTTCAAGTGGGTTCAACCCTAAGTACAGGATGCTGGGTAGGTGAGACAGTTACCCTTTCAACAAGAGATTAAATTGACTTCAAGTATTCAATAAAGGCAGCCTTCAAGCTGCCTTTATTTTTTTATTTCCCATTACTTTCCTATTATCTTTGCAAGTAATGAGCAAAAGGGGTTCCTTTTATTTAATTTTTTTAATAGCGAGTAGCGTACTTGCGTGTCGAGAAGGAGTGGATCCAAGCACCCTTCCCAAGTACGAGGGGCCTGTAAATTCTGCCCTGGATATCCATATTTTTTACAGCGATTCAGCTGTACTTCGTTCTGAGATTATTGCATCCAAACAGTTGGAATTTGCAAATGGAAATTTAGAGTTTCCTGAAGGTATTTCGGTTCAGTTTTTCGATGTTTACGGTCAACTAGAAACAACCATGCGTGCGGATAGGGGATTTTTCCTTCGCGATCAAAATCTGTACAAGGGGGAAGGAAATGTACAAGTGAAAAATTTTTCTAAAGATCAAAAATTACAAACTGAAGAATTGTTTTGGAATCAGTCAGAACGAAAAATTTACACGGATAAATTTGTGACTATCCAAGAAAAACAGACACTATTCAATGGCACAGGTATGGAGGCAGACGATAGTTTTGCAACCTATCGGCTTCAAAAAGTACGGGATAGTCGCACCCTTTTACCTGGAGAAGGACTATGAAATTAGTGGATGTTAGTTTGTTGTCTATTGCTCTGGCACTAATAGTAGTTGGAGTCCATCAAACCATGCTTCAGGGTATCGGGTTTTCCTATTCCCTTTTCATGTTTGCCGTAGTGCTATTATTTTGGTTTCAATTAAGAAGAACTAAAGGGCAAGCAAATCCGAAAGAGGGGTTGGACCACTCCAAAAAACCCATAAAGCCTAAACGAAAGTAATTCTTATGGACAGTAGCTACCTTATTTATGTGGTCATCACCTTGGTTTTTTCAGCTTTCTTTTCTGGGATTGAAATTGCTTACATCTCTGCTAATAAGCTTCAAATAGAACTGCAGAAAAAACAAGGACTTTGGACTGGAAAAATAGTCAGTAAGTTTATCAATAAACCAGGACAGTTTATTGGCACTACGCTAATTGGAAATACGATCATGCTGGTGCTGTATGGCATATTTATGGCCTTTCTTTTGGACGCCCCTCTTCGGCGCTTATTGCCTGAGCCCTTAGTCAATGAAGCGGTGATTTTGTTTGCTCAAACTATTCTTTCTACACTGTTGGTATTGATTACTGGGGAATTTTTACCCAAAAGCATTTTTTTACTGGATCCGAATCGGATGTTAAACTTTTTTGCTTTACCCTTCCTAATCATTTACAGTGGGATGTACCCCATTGTATGGTTGATTGTGGGTTTATCCAAGGGATTTATTACTCAGGTATTGCGGCTAGATTACAACGAGGAAAAGCCAGTCTTTACAATTACCGATCTGAATTCCTTTATCAAGGACCAGATGCGCCAAAATAGAAATCCTGGTGATGTCGAGGTTGATTCAAAGATTTTTGATAATGCCATAGAATTCAAAACAGTCAGGGTACGGGAATGCATGATCCCTCGCACTGATATCGTGGCAGTAGAGGTTTCAGATTCTATCGACGAATTAAGAAAAATCTTTGAAGAAAGTGGGCATTCCAAAGTAGTGATCTATCGGGAGTCTATTGACGAGGTGATCGGCTATTGCCATCAATTAGAGCTATTTAAAAAGCCAAAATCCATTGAAGACATCCTCACACCGATCTTAATCGCTCCTGAATCTGCACTGGCCAACGAACTTTTAATCCAATTTATCCAAGAGCGGAAAAGTCTCGCTTTAGTAGTTGATGAGTTTGGAGGTACCAGTGGACTGGTATCCATGGAAGACCTTATTGAAGAGATTTTTGGTGAGATTGATGATGAGTACGACAATGAAGCATTGACCGAGCAAATTATTGGTGACCAAGAGTTTTTATTAAGTGCTCGGCTAGAAATTGATTATGTCAACGATAAATATGGCTGGGAATTGCCTTATGGAGACTTTGAAACGCTCTCGGGTTTTATCCTTTCCCAAACCGAAAATTTACCTAATATAGGCGAAACGATCACTTATGGTCGGTTTACCTTTACGATAGTCTCCAAACAAGCACATCGAATTGAGACTGTCCGACTGAAAATCAGCGATTCAGATAATTTCTAAGGTGTTACATTGTTGGGGTTGAAATTTTGAATTTCGCCCTGAAACATCTTATTTTGCGACACTTTAAAAAAGAGAAGTCACAACCATGGCGTTAATTAAGCAAATTAGACAACGAACAGGTCTCGCAATCGGCGTAATTGCTGGCGGGTTAATTTTATTTCTTTTGGGAGGCGATTTGTTGAGCCCAAATTCTACCCTTCTTAATTCCAATCAGAATATCGTTGGAGAAATTGCAGGTGAAGAAATTACCCTCGAAGAATTTTCGCTAAAAGTAGAAGAGTACAAGGCGGCCTTTCAACAGCGTACGGGTAGAATTCCTGCTGAAGCTGAACTAGTTTCTGTAAGGGAGCAAGCTTGGCAGGCATTAATTGTCGAACGTGTTTTTCAAGAAGAATACGAAAAATTAGGGTTGACTATATCAAGTCAAGAATTAATCGATATGGTTCAGGGGAAGAATATTGTCCCAGAACTTCGAGCCCAATTGATAAACCCGCAAACTGGTCAGTTTGACAAAACGCAGCTAATTACGTTTTTACAGTCGCTTGAGACTGCAGATCCAGCTCAGCAAGCAGCCTGGGCACAACAGGAAAGGTTATTCGCCCAAGCAAGAAGCCGTGTCAAATATGACAATTTGATTGCCACCACTGAATATGCAACAACCGCTGAAGCAAAATTTGAACATAAATTAGCAAACACCATTGCGGATGCATCAATTTTATTTGTCCCCTATTACGTAATTCCTGACGGAGATATTGAAATCCAAGACAGCGAATTATCGGCCTATTTATCAAAAAATAAGGAGAAATTTAAAGTAGGTAATGCTGCTAACTTGGAATACGTGTCTTTTAGCATCCTGCCAAGTGGAGAAGATTCCGCTGCTGTAATTTCTAGAATTACAGAACTGACGGCAGAACTGAAGGCAACAGAAAATGATTCTTCTTTTGTAAGTAAAAACTCAGAATTGCAGCAGCCTTTCCAGACCTTTGCCCCTGGAGATCAACTCCCTGTTGCATTAACTACCAATGTAGATGCTCCTTCAAAAGGAGAAACCTATGGTCCATTTATAACTGCTAATTCCTCCTATGTAACGTACAAGGTTACAGACCAGTATCAGGGAACTCCACGAATGAGAGCTTCTCATATTTTGTTTGGCACAGAAGGGATGGATGACTCAGGTAAGGCGGCTGTAAAAACCCAAGCAGAGACGGTTTTAGCAGAAATCAAAGCTTCAGGTAATTTTGAGGTAGCTGCAAGGCAATATGGTCAAGATGGTACTGCTCAAAATGGAGGAGACTTGGGTTGGTTTGCAAAAGCTGACTTTGTGGAGCCTTTTGCAAATGCCACCTATGCTGCTAGATCAAAAGGATTGCTTCCAAATTTAGTGGAGACCGAGTATGGCTACCACATCATTCAGGTCACTGAGCTCCCAGTCACTTCCTATACGAAACTGGCGATATTGGAATTGGAACTCGTTGCGTCTGACCTAACTCGAAACGAAGCGTTTAGAAATGCAGATGCATTCGTTGCGGAAAGTGGAAATCGAAATGAGTTTACAGAAAATGCCGCAGAAAAAGGATTTAGAATAATCCAAGCCAATAATGTAGACGCTTCAGCTAGAAATTTGAACAACCTTACGGATGCAAGACAGGTGGTAATTTGGGCGTTTAGTGAGGCAGCAGTTGGGGAGGTTTCAACAGTCTTTGAATTAAATGATGCGTACCTTGTTGCTTCCTTAGTAAGTAGGAAAGAAGAAGGAGATGCCAAATTAGAAGACGTGAAAGACCAGGTAAAACAATTGGTGCTGAATGAGAAGAAAGCAGCTTTGATCCAAGAAAAACTGTCTGCTAAGACCACGCTAGAAGAAATGAAGGGGGTCTTTACAGATGCTGCCATCAATGAAGTTCCAAGTTTGCGTTTGAGTGATGCCGTACTTCCTGGTATAGGTTTTGCGCCAAAGGCAATCGGTACTATTTTCGGTTTACAAAGTAGTGGTCAACTCACTAAGCCGGTTCAGGAGGATATTGGAGTGCTTGTGGGAAGATTAAATACCCTCACTCCTGCTGCAGAGATCGGTGATTATACGGTATATCAAAGTCAATTGACACAGTCGGCTTTCCAGCGAATGACCTATCAAATCATGATGGCCCTTCAAGAATTGGCCAAAGTAAAAGATTACAGGTACAAATACTTCTAAATGTGAAGAAGTAAAAAGGGGCCCATGTTGAAAAGCATGGGTTTTTTTTTGCCATATTCTTCTAATAAAGAAGTAATTTTAAGAATGAAACAGTCTTTCGATAAACTTGCTTTCAAAGAAAAGCTAGAATCCTATGGCACATTTCCAATGTCTTACTTGTTTAAATTTATTGTTCCGGTTGGGAAGGAGTCCGAAATTTCCGCAATTTTTCTGGGAGACGATGTAGTGATTAAGCCAAGCAGCGGAGGAAAGTACATGAGTACGACTATTCACAAGCAAGTTGACAATGCTGAACAAGTCATTGACTACTATGAAAAAGCAGCGCTGATTGAGGGAGTTATTTCACTTTAATAAAAATCATATGTGGATAGAAGAATCAAATCAACTGAGAAAGAGTTTTGCTTTCTCTGATTTTACAGAGGCTTTTGCATTTATGACTCGGGTAGCTTTTTTGGCAGAGTCTCAGCAGCATCATCCCAATTGGTCGAATGTCTACAATCGAGTAGAGATTGTACTCACAACCCACGATGCTGGGAATGTAGTCACTGATAAGGATTTCAAATTAGCAAAGGCCATAGATCAGCTTTTTGGATGAGTAGTCAGTCACTTATTTCTTTATTCTTGGTTCCAACGCCGATTGGAAACCTCCGAGACATCACCCTTCGGGCCATAGATGTCTTGCAAGCAGTAGACGTTATTCTTGCGGAAGATACACGGACAAGTGGGATCCTATTAAAGCATCTTCAGATTTCCAAAAGCCTACAAAGCTACCATAGTTTTAACGAGCACAAGGCTGTCGAAAAGCTGGTAGGACGAATGAAGAAAGGAGAGAAATTTGCCTTAATTAGTGATGCAGGAACCCCTGCTATTTCTGACCCAGGATTTTTATTGGTGCGAGCAGTCCTAGCAGCAGGTCTGGAAGTCCAGTGCTTACCCGGCCCTACGGCATTTGTTCCTGCCCTGGTAGGCAGTGGACTACCCAATGATCGTTTTGTTTTCGAAGGGTTTCTCCCTCACAAAAAAGGCAGAAAAACACGGATTGACGCGGTAGTGAATGAGCCTCGAACACTCATTTTCTATGAATCCCCTCATCGATTGCTCAAAACATTAGAACAATTAGCCACCGCTTTTGGTGGAGATAGACAAGCAGCAGTGGCTCGAGAGCTGACCAAATTGCACGAAGAGATAGTTCGGGGGACTTTGATTGAATTGATGGATTACTATCAAGTAAATCCCTTAAAGGGAGAGGTTGTGCTTGTGGTGGCCGGTTGTACTGAACAGCGAGAAAGCCGCACTGAAAGGCAGGAAAAAAAGCAATCAGAATGGAAAAAAGAAAATAAATCCCGTAAGAAACTAGAATGAACGACTACGTATGCTAACCACCACCCAACTCTCCCAACTCTTGAGCCAAACTCGCAAAATAGCGGAGGAGGTAGGGGCCTTTATTGAAAAAGAACGAATTCATTTTTCCATGGATCGAGTCGAGCATAAGGGATTTAACGACTTGGTATCCTATGTGGATAAAGAAGCTGAAAAGCAGCTTGTGGCTAAACTTCAGGCTATTTTTCCAGAGGCTGGATTCATCACCGAGGAAGGAACCAATACCACCCGAGGGGAAAAGTACGACTGGGTAATCGACCCCCTAGATGGTACCACCAACTTTATCCATGGGTTACCCGTCTTTGCGGTCAGCATTGGCTTGATGGAGCGAGGTGAGGTAGTCCTTGGCGTAGTGTATGAGGTGAATCGAAAGGAATGTTTTCATGCATACAAGGGAGGAGGGGCATTTTGCAACGATTCTCGGCTCCATGTAAGTAAGGCGACCACGCTTTCCGACTCCCTAATTTCTACGGGCTTTCCTTACTATCAATTTGACTTGATCGACCGTTACCTAGCCACAATGAAATTGGTCATGCAGCGTTCTCATGGATTGAGGAGATTTGGTTCAGCAGCAGTAGACCTGTGTTATGTTGCTGCGGGAAGGACTGAAGGTTATTTTGAATATAATTTAAATTCCTACGATGTAGCTGCAGGGGTCCTTTTGGTCCAAGAAGCTGGAGGAAAAGTAACGGACTTTGCTGGGGGCAATGATTATATTTTTGGTCGTCAAGTCGTAGCTACGAATCTGTTTATTCATCAGGAATTATTAGGCCTATTGGCAATTAATTGGAATGAATCAGCCTAACAAATAGTACCAAACTAGTAAAGTAATCCCTGAAATAGGGATGCCAAGACCTGCAAGTAAGGCAGCAAGACGGGGTTGTAGATTAAATTCCATAGCAATTAAAGAACCGGTAATCATCGGTGCCATTCCACTTTCTAAAACAGTCACTTTTAGGTCCAAACTTGAAGAGGGAAAGGTACTAAGGTAAATTCCCCAGACTAGGGCAGGCGCAAGCAAGAGCCGGTAAGTCAAGCCATACCAGAGGTAAGGAGTTTGAATCCATTTGGGATCCAATGAAATACTCGTGCCGATCACAAATAAAGCTACTGGGGCCATAGTTGTGCCAATCCCCTCAAGTAGGATTAACCAATTGTCAGGAATGGAGATTTGGAAAAAGCTCAGGAAAAGGCCTAGTATCATAAAAATAAAGGGCGGGAAGAGGAACATTTTTTTCAAAATGGATTGAAAAGTAGGGTTTCCTTGTCCGTATTTTGACCCAATAGCAACTGCTAGGGTACTTACAATTAAAAACGATCCACCCTGATCAATTAAAAACGCAGTGGCTAATGCTTCCGTACCATAGGCGGCTGCAACGACAGGAAATCCTAGAAAAGAGGTATTGGCAAGTCCAGCAACCAAAATTAAGCAGCCAGTAAGGCTTTTCTCCCAGTGGTACTTCCTTCCTAAATACTCAAATACTACCCAGGATATTAAAAATGTCAGCCAGGCAGATGAGGGAGCAATAGCCAAATTCCAAGATAGTTTTAAAGGGGGAATATGGAGTAATGCAAGGGCAGGAAGTACTAGGTATATCAGGTAAGATTTTCCTATTGCGGCAATTTTTTGCTTTGGAAAAGAAGAAAACAATTGGAGTAAAAAACCCAAAATTAGGCTTAAAAAAGGGATCCAAAGGCCCATAAGAAGTAAATGAAGTGAAGGTAACTATTGTGTAACCGAAAGATAATGTAATCTACTTGTAACCAAATGATTGTCACTATAGTTTTAGCTAAAACAAAGAAAACAAGCATGACCAATCACTTGCCAATTTACATCGAGGGAGAAAAGTGGATTCCACTTACTTATTTTTCTGAACAGGAGAAAAAATCATTTAAAGAATGGCTGCCTAGCTATCAGTTAAAAAGGGTGGAACTACCTGGCGTAGTTTTGAATGAATGTTTGGATTTTAAAACCTATGCTTGCTGGCTACGCCTGAAAGAGTTGACCTACACCAAATCTCCTATTTTTGATTTTTAGTTTAGGCCGACTTGCTTTCGTTTTTCTTCAAAGTAACTTTTTAGTTGGGGATACCAGTCACTGGTAGTTTCTGGAAATCCATCCAACACCAATTCCATATTCCCTTCAAGTCGATCTTGATTGAGTTGCATCCCTTCAATAAGGTAAATTAATTCTTCTAGGCTAAGTGGCTCTTCGCTTGTACTCGGGTAAAGTAGGTAGTCATTGCCATAAAAATCTACCGCTTCGAAGTGTATTTTTTGGTCCACTGCATGGCCGTAAATGCTGATTTGTTCTCCCCATGTGCTTTCTGGATAGTGTAGCCGTACCAACAAAACGGAGGTAATCCCTTCGGAAAAATAGGTTGGGGGTCTAAATTGAAAATCCATAAGCCTTCGTTTTGAAAAGATAAAGTACTGTATTTTCTAGAAAGATTGGGCGTTCTAGATTGATTTTTGAGTTTGTGTTATAAAATTCAATTTTAGTAGGCTTCCTAGGGTAGATTGGATTGGATAATCAGGACTTTAGGGTTATTTTTGTATTCCCAATCCGCCAGATAGGCTGGCCTAGTTTTCTTTTAGTTTCTTCGTATTTATTTCCCCTTACTTATGAATAGAGATTTATTAATTTTTGACCTTATCTCCCAAGAAGAAGACAGACAAAAGCGTGGTATTGAGTTGATAGCTTCCGAGAATTTTACTTCCAAGCAAGTAATGGAGGCAGCTGGCAGTGTATTGACCAATAAATATGCAGAAGGTCTTCCAAGCAAGCGGTATTATGGAGGATGTGAGGTGGTCGATGAGATTGAGCAACTAGCCATAGATCGAGCAAAGAAACTATTTGGGGCAGCCTGGGCAAATGTGCAGCCGCATTCTGGAGCTCAGGCCAATGCAGCAGTAATGCTGGCTTGCTTAAAGCCTGGAGATGCAATTTTGGGTTTTGATCTAGCACATGGAGGTCACCTGACCCATGGCTCGCCTGTAAATTTTTCTGGGAAATTGTACCAAGCCAATTTTTATGGGGTAGAGGAAGCCACTGGAGTAATTGATTACGATAAAGTAGCTGAAAAAGCTCTTGCAGTACGTCCAAAAATGATTATTTGCGGCGCTTCAGCCTATTCAAGAGACTGGGATTATGCCCGTTTGCGCGAAATCGCCGATGAGGTAGAGGCTTTGCTTCTTGCTGATATTTCTCACCCTTCCGGGTTAATCGCCCGTGGCCTGCTCAATGATCCATTGGAATATTGTCATATTGTAACCACCACTACCCACAAAACGCTAAGAGGCCCTAGGGGAGGGTTGATTCTTATGCGTGAAGACTTTGATAATCCTTGGGGATTAACCACTCCCAAAGGAGAAATCAAAAAAATGTCTTCATTGTTGGATATGGGAGTATTTCCAGGTACACAAGGAGGGCCATTGGAACATATTATTGCGGCCAAGGCAGTGGCATTTGAGGAGGCGCTTTCAGATGAATACATGGAGTATGTTGTTCAGGTAAAATTGAATGCTTCCGTGATGGCTGCAGAATTTGTGGCAAGAGGATATCAATTGATCTCTGGAGGTACAGACAATCACTTGATGTTAATAGACCTTCGTAATAAAGAGTTGACGGGAAAGATTGCAGAAGAGACACTTGGTAAAGTGGATATTACCATCAATAAAAATATGGTGCCTTTTGATACCAAATCCCCATTTGTTACTTCGGGTATGCGTGTAGGTACAGCCGCTGTGACCACAAGAGGATTGAAGGAGGAAGACATGAAAAAGATCGTAGATCTAATTGACCGTGCGCTTCACTCCCATCAGGATGATGCAGCTTTGGCAAACATTAAAGCCGAAGTCAATGCATGGATGGTCAAATTTCCTTTGTACTAATTAGTCAAAAAAAGTGGCTCTAGATCAATACCAAGAAGAAGAGGAAGGCATGTCCTTCTTAGACCATTTGGAAGCGTTGAGGTGGCATATACTTCGAGCGGTTTCGGCGGTTCTCGTATTTTCAGTGGCTGCGTTTATTGCCAAGGATTTTGTCTTTGGAATATTAATTTTAGGGCCATCTAAGGTTGATTTTTTGACCTATCGCCTGCTTTGTGATGTAGGTAATTACCTGGGAGTAAACGCATTGTGCATAGATGATCTACCATTTACCATTCAAAGTAGACAGATGACAGGTCAATTTTCAATGCACATGACCTCTAGCTTTGTAGTTGGATTAATCGCTGCATTTCCTTATTTATTTTGGGAAGTCTGGCGGTTTATTAGTCCAGGCTTGTACTCCAAGGAAAAAAATGCCGCTCGAGGTGCAGTATTCTTTGTAAGCTTTCTGTTCCTTTTAGGGGCTTCATTTGGGTATTATATTTTATCGCCGCTTTCCATTAATTTTTTGGCTAATTACCAGCTTGATCCAAGTATTACCAATGAATTTGATATCACCTCCTACGTGTCTACTCTTTCTATGCTGGTATTGGCATCCGCGATTATGTTTCAATTGCCTGTAGTGGTGTATTTCTTATCGATGTCTGGATTGGTTACTTCTCGTATGTTGAAAGTATATCGTAAACATTCAGTTGTGGTAATTTTAGTGCTCTCAGCAGTGATTACACCTCCAGATGTGATCAGTCAATTATTGATTGCAATGCCTATCGTCGTATTGTACGAGTTGGGGATTGAAATAGCCAAGCGCTTGGAAAAAAAGCGAGCGTTAAAGGATGCAGAATTGGGGACTGAAAACGTAGACGAATGAGAAATATAAAACGCATCGCTTTGGGAGGAGACCATGCAGGTTTTACCTACAAAAAGGAGCTGATTCAGCATCTGGGTAAGTTAGGGTACCTTACAGAGGATTTTGGCCCAACTTCTACGGATTCTGTAGATTATCCCGATTACGTGCACCCACTTACTCAGGCAGTCGAGTCGGGAGAATTTGATTTGGGGATAGTAATCTGTGGTAGTGGAAATGGGGTTGCAATCACAGCAAATAAACACCAAGGAATCCGTGCAGCCTTATGTTGGAATGAAGAATTGGCGGCTTTGGCGAGACAGCACAATGACGCAAATGTATTGGCTATACCTGCACGGTTTATTACCTACGAGTTGGCGCAAAAATTAGTGGAAATCTTTATTTCTACTTCATTTGAGGGAGGGAGACATCAAGGTAGGGTATCAAAAATTTCTTGTATCTAAAACACATAATCAAGGCTCGATAATGTAATCGAGCCTTTTTCTTTTATCTGATTATCCGATGTAGTTCTAAGAGAGGCAAAGCTACTGGTGGGTTGGTGGAAAATCTACCTTATTTTTTGACAAATACCCCCGGTTTGGTTTCCAAGTATAATTCAGAAAGGGCAGGTAATTCTTCTAAAAGGGACTTAAATAGCCCTTCCTTGTCCAGTATTTGTTCAGGTTGCTGCTTTCGAAGCATCTCGAAAATTTGTGTTTTCTGGGACAAGGATTTTTCTTGAATGAGATAGCTTTTGGATAAGTGAAAGTTTAAAAACGGCCCACCTAAAGAATTATTCAAGTAAGGACTGGGATCCTCTTCCAAAACCAACACGCTGCCCTCGGACATTGGGGCTTGAGTCCCACTAGATCTCACAAAATAAGTAGTATCTACGGGTATCCGTGATGCCCAATAAGTAAATGCCCAAAGCGGTAAAATTAGAATCAGCCCTAGAAATACAGGTTTGACCAGAATTCTCCAACCAAAATGAAGAAAAAAATGACAGATAAAATAGCTTAATCCTGGAAGTAAAATAACCAGCTGATAGGAGGCAGTATTTTTTACTAGAAAGAATAATCCTGCTGAAAACAATAACCAAATGACAATTAGTTGCCGCTGCTTTTGTTGGTTGATGGTCGCTCCTTTAAAGAAAGTACCAATGAAAAAGCCTGCAATAGCAATCAATAACGGGAGAAGTCCAGGAATAAGCCAGCTCAAATAGGGTTGGTAAGCAATGTTGGGATAGGTAAAAACCATGGGCCAAACTTGCATCGCTTGCAGTAGGCCATCGTTCCAAAAATAAAACACAAAAATGAGCAGGATCGGCATTATAAAACCCATAATTGACAGAAATAACTGTCGTATGGTAAAACTTGAAATAGCTAGGCCAGTAAAGATTAAAAAGGGGAGGAAAAACAAGAAATTCCAATGGAAGCCGGTAGCAAGCCCTCCATAAATACCAATCAATAGGGTGGATTCATTACTTTCCTTTTGCAGTACCGTATGAGAGAAAAGTTGCCCAAATGCCAATAATAAAAAGGTGCTACCCAATAAGGTTGGAGATAGGAAGGTCAAGTCAAATGAAACATGAAAAAGTGCGGCAAGGACGATGGCGGGTAAGTAGGAGTTTTCATCAAAAACCCGGTATTTTATTAGGGTATGATTCCAGTAATAGATTTGAAAAAAGGTGAGTACTTTACCCAAAAAAAAGTAAGCGAGTTCACTTCGACCAAACAACAAGTGTAAACCGGTAAATACCCCCGCAGATAAGGGTCCTGTATCGTCAATTACGTCTACATAAAGAAAATAGCCCTCACTGAGACGTTCACCCAATACCATCCAGATTAGCATAGGAGTGGTATTTGGAAATGAAAAAAATAGCCAAGAAATTACACTAAATGCGATCAAGTAGATCACAATACCAACTAAGCGAAAAGGGTCATTTACTTTAAAATAGCTGAGCAAGGGAGTTGAGGTAAATTTGGTTTTGACTCTAAATTAAAGCATGCCCAAGTATTTCGCTAAATTTGTATCATAAATACTTCAGATGGAAAGCAAAAGACAATTAAAATACGCAAAGTTAATTCAAAAGGAATTAGGTGATATTTTTCAAAAAGAGGCCAAACAGGTAGTGGGACCCACCTTAGTGACGATTACCCGAGTTTTGATGAGCCCAGATTTGGGTCTTGCAAAGGCCTACCTAAGTTTTTTGTCTTCTACACCAAAGGTACACTTTGATGGCATCAATGCACATAAAAAGGAAATTCGTCATGCTTTGGCAAAGCGAATTGGGAAGTCAGTTCGTGTAATTCCTGAATTGGCATTTTTCTCAGATGAATCTGCAACCTATGCCCAGCATATGGACAAGGTAATTTCAGAGCTGCACATTCCCCCTGCACTAGAGGAGGAGGAAGAGGAAGATTAAATTGGAGGTAATTCTGTGAATACAAGTTCCTTTATAGCTAGTCGGTATTTTCGTAGTAAGAAGAAGCAAAACTTCATCACGATCCTTTCGCTAATCTCGATGGTAGGCGTGGCCATCAGCACCATGGCTCTAGTGGCAGTTATGTCTGTATTTAATGGCCTGGAAGACCTAATTCGAGGACTATTTACCAGCTTTGACTCCGAACTTCAAGTGACAGCAGCTGTGGGAAAAAATTTTGTGGTCACTGAGGATTGGTTGGAAGCACTAAAGCAGGTACAAGGGGTGGAGTTGGTTACAGAAATAATTGAAGATAATGCCTTATTGGAGTACAGAGGAAATCAGCAAGTGGCACGAGTCAAGGGAGTATCCCCTAATTATTTTGAACACGAGCGTTTTAAAAAAGGCTTTTTTTGGGGAGAGTCCACACTGGGTACAGAGATACGACCAGCAGCTATTCTTGGAAGAGGTGTGGCCTTTGCTCTTTCTGTTCGTTTGGAAGACATCAATTCTTCACTCAAAATTTACTATCCCAAAGCACCAAAATCTGCTGCTTCCTTAGATCCGAACCAGTTGTATGCTTCTGGACAAGTTGAGCCAAGAGGATTTTTTAGTGTGGAACAGGGGGTGGACAACTCCTATGTGCTGGTCCCTTTGAATTTTTTTAAAGAACTGTTGGATTATGGCCAAAAACGAACAGCACTAGAACTCAAAGTAAGCCCAGGGTATTCTGTAGAGTCGGTTAAAAAGGCCGTTCAGGGACATTTGGGAGTAAAATTTAATGTTAAAAATGCGGATGAGCAGCATGCCACATTAATCCGTACGGTTAAACTTGAAAAGCTTTTTGTGTTTTTGACACTCACCTTTATACTTGGGTTAGCTTCTTTCAATATTTTCTTTTCTTTGAGCATGTTGGCAATTGAAAAGAAAAAAGACCTTGCAGTTCTCAAGGCTATGGGGGCTAAAAACAGTTTGATTCAGGGTATATTTTTAAAGCAAGGAGCATTGATTGCATTTTCTGGTGCAGGATTAGGGTTGATTTTAGGCCTATTGTTAGTCGGTGCTCAGGATAAATTTGGATTGGTCTCCTTAGGGATTGTTTCAGGTGTAGTCGATGCGTATCCAGTACGAGTTTATGGGCCTGATTTAGTTTGGATTAGTTTAGCTGTGGTGACGATTACGTTGGTTGCTTCTTGGCGTCCAGCCTGGATTGCAGCACAGGTCAATCCCGTGCAAGAATTGTAAGTACGAACCAAGTAATTGTATGCACGATTTTTGCATCTGAGTTCTCTTTAAGTTACAGAAAGATTGATTGATGAAAGCACCTTTTTTTGATACCGTTGTCGTTGGTCTTGGGGCTGTTGGAAGTGCAGTGCTGTACCAACTTAGTAAGCAAAAAGGGGTAGAAATTCTTGGAATCGACCAATACGAACCGCCGCATCAATTGGGGTCTAGCCATGGAGAAACCCGTATTACTCGATTGGCAGTAGGGGAAGGAGAAGATTACGTGAAGCTAGCCAAACGTTCCCATGTAATATGGGAGGAAATAGAGGCAGCGTATGGAGAAAAAATTAGGACAAAGACGGGTGGGATTCTTTTAGATTCTGGACGTAATCCTTGGTCCAAGCATGGGGTAGAGGGTTTTTGGGAGCGGACCCTCCGTTTTGCTAAAAACCAACAGGTGGCACATCGGGTTATTGGGCCAGAAGAGCTTCAGCAATTTTATCCAGCCTTTATTCTCCCTACTACCGGAAAGATTTATTGGGAAGAGGAAGCAGGGTATCTTTTTCCCGAACTAGCCATACAGGCCCAGTTGCATCTTGCAAAGGAAAAAGGAGCATCCGTTTGGACATCCACTAGGGTACAGTCCATTCTCCAAAAAGGGTCTTATTTTCAACTTGAATTGGATGGGAAAGTAGTTCATGCCAAGCAACTTGTACTCAGTGCTGGTGGATGGGTAAAGGATTTTTTACCCAAAGAGAAGCATACCAAAATGAAGATTTGTCGCCAGGTGTTGTTTTGGCTGGCTATAGAGGAGGGCTTTGATGGCTGGGAACGCTACCCGGTATGGATGTGGGGTTTTGGCCCCAATCCAGAAGATTTTATTTATGGGTTTCCTTCTTTGGATGGAAAAACTGTAAAGATGGCTTCTGAATCTTTTTTGGAAGTGGCGCATCCTGACCAACTAAATCGGATAGTTTCTGAAGAGGAGAAAGAAATTTTTTGGATGGAAAAAGTAGCGGGGAAGATCAAAGGCTTAAAGAAGGAAGTAGTTAAAAGTGCGGTATGCTTTTATACGGTCACCGAAGATGCTCGCTTTTTAATTGAACCGATGGACGGAAATCCCAATTTCTTATGGATTTCTGCCTGTTCAGGACATGGATTTAAACATTCTGCAGCCTTAGGCGAAGAAATTGTAAAAAGATTGGGATACTGAGGAGCTATTCCTCAGATTCCTTTCAATTTTTCTGATCAATTACGCCTTGAAAACTGTACTTTTGTCCCCGGAATAGCTAAATAGATCATGGCAAAGCAACGAGGGACTGCATTGGAGCCCGAAGAAAAAAGGAAGCTCAATAAGCAGAATCTAAGTAAGTTGAACCAAATTTTTCAGTTTCTGATTCCCTACAAAGGGGCTTTTACTGCAGGCTTATTTTTCTTATTATTTTCTTCTCTTACCCTACTGAGTTTTCCTTTTGTAGCAGGCAAA
>JAURGC010000186.1 GCA_030833985.1 Algoriphagus sp.
AACGGCATCCTGCCATTGACACTGCCAAAATCAAGGTTAATTGAAACTCTTTACCCCACCCCATCCAAATCCATGCACCACCAAGTCCAGTGCCCACCGCAACAATAATACCCCAACCTAGAAAGGTTCTATTCTTTAGGTGGAAGGCTCTTCGGGCTGAACTAATATGACTTATTTTTCTAGTATCCAACAAATGGTCTAGGCTGTAAATCGTCCATACCGCAAGCCCTAACAAGAAAAAGACAGGCCACTCTAAGGATAAATGGAGTAGTTCCTGAAAAAAATAAAGGCTTGCCATTGCTCCAACTACTACGTCTAAAGAAAGTCCTGAAAAAAAATGAAAGATTCGTTGGATTGTGCTCATCGCTTAAATTTAAAACCAAGAAAGAAGAGTGCCCAAAGATTGCTGCATTTTTAAGTAAGTTTTTATACATTTAATTCGTCTGTTCAATAACCACTAAATATCTTATCGTTAACTCAAGCCCATGAAAACCTACCTATCACTTCTTGCACTGCTCCTTCTCCCGCTTCTATCCATTGCTCAAGAACCCATCAAAATAGCGTTTGTAGGCAATAGCATCACCCAAGGTCCTGGAAGAGAAAATCCTGGATCTTTTCCCTTACAAGTAGGTCAAATCCTAGGAAGTGCCTATGAAGTAAAGAATTTTGGAGTGAGCGGTAGAACACTTTTGAAGAAAGGAGATTTTCCCTACTGGAACGAGCCTCAGTTTCAACAGGTAAAAGATTTTCATCCTGATGTCGTACTCATTAAGTTGGGCACTAACGATTCAAAACCTCAAAATTGGGCACATAAGGCTGATTTTATCTCAGATTACCTAGATATGATTGCTGAATTTCGTGACCACATGCCTAAGGATGGCAAAGTATATGTAATTCTTCCAGTACCTGTCACCCGGGTCAATTTTGGAATCACTCCTGACGTAATGAATAATGAGCAACGTCTAATGTTGTTTGAAATCATCCAAAAGTCAGGTGCTGAAGTGATTGATTTGTACACCCCTTTGATGGATCGACCTGAACTGTTGCCCGATGGGGTACACCCCAATGCCGAAGGACTTGGAATCATGGCGCAAGTGATCAGCAGAAGGATACGGATGTAATTTAAGAATCCATAAAAAAACCCACAACTTAAATAGGTTGTGGGTTTTTTTTGTATTTGTGAAAATTACTTTCCAGCAAGTGCATTAGCACCCGCCACAATTTCAAGGATTTCGTTGGTGATGGCTGCCTGACGTGTACGGTTGTACATCAGCTTCAGCTCTTTAAGCAATTCACCTGCGTTTTCAGTAGCTTTATCCATTGCAGTCATACGCGCACCATGCTCAGAGGCATTGGATTCTAGTACTGCTTTATAAAATTGGATACGCAAAGAAATAGGCACTAATTCTTCAATGATGTAGGAGCGAGAAGGTTCCAAAAGGTAATCCGTTTCAGTAGCGCTAACTGCTCCTTCCTGAGGAGCCATAGGCAAGAACTGCTCCACACGGACTATCTGAGTAGCCACATTCTTGAATTCGTTGAATACCAAGACCACTTGATCATAGTCACCAGCCAAGAAGCCATTCATTGCATAGGTAGCTGCTTCCTTCACTACATCAAAAGTCAATTGCTGGAAGACTCCAAAATACGTGTCAATAACCTGGTAATTAGACTTTTTGAAATATTCATAGGCTTTTTTACCTAGAGGAAGTACAGTAATTTCAGCGCCTTCAAATTTTTCTTTAATGGCTAGATTAGTGGTCTTTAGGATGTTGGTATTGAATGCTCCACAAAGCCCTTTGTCTGAGGTTACAGGAACTAAAAGTACCTTTTTTATCTCACGCTTCACTGCAAAAACAACATCTTCATCCCCTTCAGAAGCTGAGGATACATTATTGAGAATTGTAGTCAACTTTTGAGAATAAGGACGCATTTGAACGATCTTTTCTTGCGCTCTTCGCAACTTAGCAGCGGAAACCATTTTCATGGCTTTCGTGATCTGCTGTGTCGATATGACCGAGTTTATTCGTTGCTTTACTTCCTTTAAATTAGCCATCAGAGATTGCTTTGTGCGTATAACAAGCCCTGCCAGCGAACTAGCAGGGAATTAATATAATTTACTTCGCGTATTTAGGCGCTAGTTCGGCAGCTGCAGTAGCAAGAATTTTTCCAGCACCATCGATATCACCTTTTAGAATTAGTTGAATGGCTTCTGGATAAGAGGCCTCCAACAAGAGGTAAAACTCCTTTTCAAATGCTCTAGCTTTTTCAACAGGGACGGAATCCATTAGACCCTTAGTAGATGCATAAATGATAGCAACCTGATTGGCTACAGAAACAGGCGAATATTGTGCTTGCTTCAAAATCTCTTGGTTACGACGACCACGCTCGATTGTACGCTTGGTAGAAGCATCAAGGTCAGAACCAAACTTGGAAAAAGCTTCCAATTCACGGAACTGCGCTTGATCTAGCTTCAAGGTTCCCGCTACTTTTTTCATCGATTTGATCTGTGCGTTACCACCTACTCGAGATACAGAAATACCTACGTTAATCGCTGGACGAATACCCGAATTGAATAGGTTGGTTTCCAAGAAAATCTGACCGTCAGTAATCGAAATCACGTTAGTAGGAATATAAGCGGACACGTCACTTGCCTGCGTTTCAATGATCGGCAATGCGGTCAAGGATCCTCCACCTTTTACCAATGGACGGATAGAATCAGGAAGATCGTTCATCTGCTGCGCAATGGCATCAGACTGGTTAATTTTTGCAGCACGCTCCAATAGTCTGGAGTGTAGGTAGAATACGTCACCCGGGTATGCTTCACGTCCTGGAGGTCTTCTCAGGAGCAAGGACACTTCACGGTAAGCTACTGCTTGCTTAGAAAGGTCATCGTAAACCACAAGAGCTGGACGACCGGTATCTCTAAAGAATTCACCAATCGCTGCACCGGTAAATGGAGCAAAGAACTGCATTGGAGCAGGGTCAGAAGCAGGAGCTGCGACAATTACAGTATAAGGCAATGCACCCCCTTTTTCAAGGGCAGCCACCACACCTGCTACAGTAGATGCTTTTTGTCCGATTGCTACATAGATACAGAAAACTGGCTCCCCTTTATCGTAGAACTCACGTTGGTTCAGGATGGCGTCAATTACAACAGCAGTTTTACCTGTTTGACGGTCACCAATCACCAATTCACGCTGGCCACGTCCAATTGGAATCATCGCGTCAATTGACTTGATACCTGTTTGAAGTGGTTCAGTTACTGGCTGTCGGTAGATTACACCTGGAGCTTTACGTTCCAAAGGCATTTCATACAAGTCGCCAGTGATTGGCCCCTTGCCATCGATAGGATTACCTAGCGTGTTGACCACTCGGCCCAACATGCCCTCACCTGCTTGAATAGACGCAATCTTTTTGGTTCGCTTGACGGTATCTCCTTCTTTTACTTGTTTGGAGTCTCCAAAAAGTACGGCACCAACATTATCTTCTTCGAGGTTAAGTACCATGGCTTTTAGGCCATTTTCAAACTCCAACAATTCACCGGCCTGTGCCTTAGAAAGTCCATAGATACGG
>JAURGC010000221.1 GCA_030833985.1 Algoriphagus sp.
ATCTGATTTTAAAATAACTTCATTATATCCTTCCTCCTGACTTAAAAATAGACTCAGTTTGCCTACATGATTCCCAAATTGGCACAGCACATAATCCTTCTTACCATCCCCATTCCAATCCGCCACCTCCATGTCCATAGGCCGCATCAATTGATCAATGAGTGGAACCTCTTTCCAGCTTTTAGTACCAAATGAAAAGTTGGATAATATCCCTATGGAATCGTTGGAAGGATCCATCTTTCCCATAGACAGCAAATCAAATGAGCTTGGAGTATTCCAAATCAAGTCTACCGGAGCAACACGAGTAGGTAAGGAATCGAGTTGAAAAAAATTGTTTTTTGAATCTAAACGATACAGCGCACGAAATCGATGACCTACCCACAAATCCCCAGTTTGAGGATGAATTCGAAGTAAGGTAGTCAAACTGGAGCGGGTATCTTTAAACTCAGGAACTTCTAAATTGAACCCCGGTATTCCAAGTTTAGGAGTCTCTTTAATGACTTGAGCCTCCAGGGTGTCCGGAGCATTAGCCAAATAATAGGCTTGCAATTTTTCCCAGTTTTCAGGAGTGATATAAGGTGTTTTGGAATAAACACCCTCTGGAACTCCTTCATCTTCTGGCAGAGCCGTACCAAAATCCTCTTGAAGATACAAGCCCATGCGCTTTCGCATGTCTGGCAACAAAGTAGTCCAGGTCTTTTTATCCAAAATGGATGGATCAGGCATTAAGTGGCAAGCAGCACAATACCCTTTGGCCAATTGCTCCCCAGATAGATTTAAGTCCGACTGGGAGAGTTGGTAAAGGCTCGGCGGAGGTTGCTTTCGCTCTGAAATAGGATCACATCCGCAAACCAAAACCACCACGCACACGAAAACCCAAGCTTGACGGATCATTGACTTAAAGAATGGATTTAAATTCGTGAACCAGCTGAGGGTCTATCCCAAAATTTAGACTGAAATCTAAGGGAGTACCCGCAAAAGAAAGACCTGGCTTAATAAAATGATTATCAGCAGCCTTGGCCAATTTGCAGGAAGCATGTACCTCTTTCAGATAGCCTGATTCCTTTAACCTTGAAACATGTGCTACCTTGAGCCCTCCACCAGGAAGGATAATAATCCGCTCTTTAGCTTGCTCCATAAGTGCCATTACCTGTGGCAATCCTTCCTCTAGTGAATTTTCCCCTCCAGAGGTAAGTACTCGGTTAAAACCAAGTTGGATAATTTTTTCCAAGGAACCCGTAAGATCTACCGAAGCATCAAATGCACGGTGAAAGGTACAAGGTCTGGATGCAGCGGCTCGCAACAAGGATTCACAGGCAGATTCGTTCACTGAACCTTGCGCATCCAAAGCACCAAAAACAAAGCCGTCTGCTCCCAAATCTCCCAGCAGTTGGATATCCTGCTTCATGACGAGCAATTCCTTGGGAGAGTAGACAAAATTTCCGCCACGAGGACGAATCATAACAAAAATCGGAATATCGATTTCCCGTTTCAAAAAACGGAGCATTCCCGCACTAGGAGTCTCTCCCCCTTCTGGAAAGTTAGCACATAGCTCTAAGCGATCAATCCCAAGCTGTGCGGCCTCCAAGGAAGCTTGAAGGTTAAAAACTGGTGCTTCTAATAGCAAACTCATGTCTTAAAATGGCTAGTCGAGTCAATCAATACATTACCTGATTCAGTGGCTTTTGCATAATTGAAACCCGGATGAACAGCGAAAGCACCTACTTCGCCTTCCTTATTGATAGCCAAAAAACCTGCCTGAATATCTTTTATATTTTTATTTTTGGACACCAATCGTCGAACTGCCTCCTCACATGCCTCTTGAGGACTTCTACCTTGTCGCATCAACTCAACAATTAAAAAACTACCGCAGATTCGGATGATAGATTCTCCTAATCCTGTAGCTGTGGCAGCACCCACTTCATCGTCAACAAATAATCCAGCACCAATAATGGGGCTATCTCCTATCCGGCCATGCATCTTGTAGGCCAAACCACTAGTCGTACAACTCCCTGCTAATTTTCCAGCAGCATCCAAGCCAATCATTCCAATCGTATCGTGGTTTTCCACATTGATGATTGGCTTGTATTGGCTGGTCACTTTCCACTTATCGTATTCGACTTGTGCTTTGGGACTTAATTTTTCCTCTTCTAAAGGGAAGCCTTGTGCAATAGCAAACTGACGTGCACCCTCCCCTGCAAGCATCACGTGTGGAGTTTTCTCCATCACCGCTCTTGCGAGCGAAATAGGATGCTTGACTTGTCTGACAAAAGCTACCGAACCACAAGATCCATCTCCCAACATAATGGAAGCATCTAGCGTTGTGATTCCTTCCCGATCAGGTAGGCCTTGCAATCC
>JAURGC010000172.1 GCA_030833985.1 Algoriphagus sp.
ATCCTTAAGGCAGCTTGTTTGGATTTTGCTGGTACACTCTCACATAGTCCACTTCCATCCGCTGTGGCCAGATCAGAGGATCCACTCCTTCCCTTCCTCCCCAGTTGCCTCCTCCAGCTAGGTTCAGAATCAAGTAAAATGGTTGGTCAAAGGGCCATTCCTTGTAGTCTTTACCCGTGTTCTTGAATGTAAAATAGTGTTCGCCATCCACATAAAAATTGATTTGCTCTTTCCTCCAGTCGATGGCATAGGTATGGAAATCGCTTGCAAAATCGGCAACCAGCACCTTTTCCCCTTTTTGTGTTCCTACTATGTGGTTGAATGCTTCGGTATGCACCGTTCCATGGACAGCTCCTGGATCATAGCCTACATGCTCCATGATGTCTATTTCTCCACTTTTTGGCCACCCTCCAAACTTATTTTCCTCAGGGAGCATCCAAATTGCGGGCCAAGTGCCTCGGCCATAAGGCAACTTCGCACGAACTTCCACATAGCCGTACTGCCAAGTCCCCTTCCCTTTGGTTACCAATTTGGCGGAAGTATAGCCTTTGGGCTGACTAGCATCTGCATGGGCTTCTACCAGCAATACCCCTCCCTGCACACGCGCATTTTTTAGCTGCCCAGAGGTGTAGAGCTGAAGTTCATTATTTCCCCATCCATGGTCACCCACCTCAAGGGTCCATTTGGCTGGATTAGGAAATCCATCTTGGTCAAACTCATCCGACCAAAGCAGGTTTGCTTTTTTGGTTGATTGCTGCCCATAACTTGAAAAACTAAGGAGAAGTCCGAGGGAGAGGAGGTATACAACTTTCATAGCAGGTAGAAAAAAACTAATTTAATGGGGGGTGAGATGGACAAAAACTAGAAATCATTCACCACTTTTTAGCGGACAACTTCCAATTAAAGAACCAATATACTTCCAAAAATTTTGTCTCCTAGGTTCGAATCAGACAAATTCCTCCAAAAAGTGTTCCGAGGTTGGATAAACTAAGATAGCCCAAGTCAATGATTTTGGGGCTGCCCTAAAAAGTACTCAAGAATCTATCCCAACAATTACTCCAAACTACAATTCCTAGGAAATAAACTTCCTAGGTATACGAGAACCAGGAAAGTAGGTGAGGAAATCTACCAAGCTTAAAGACCTAAAAATTTCAATTCTTCTTCCAAAGAAATCTCCTTATGCTTGTATTCTTGTCGATCCAATAAACTTTTTTCGGTAGATAGCCGGTTCAAACTGACCGAGTGCGCATAGTATTTTTCATCCCAATCAGGACAATTCTCAAATCCCTCCTGCACTAATTTCTTGCAAATCAGCTGCTGTACAAAATGTGCCATTTGATCGACAGAAAGATTTCCGGGAAGCTTAATCAACAGGTGAATATGATTGGGGAGCACACTCAGGTGAGTTTGCTTCTCATAAAAATCCAAAGGCAATTCTTCCAGAATATGCTTGATTGATACCACCATTTCAGAGGTAATTATTGGAGCTTGATCCTTTGTCCAAAGAACGAGGTGAGTCCAGATATTTGAGTGTGAATGGGGCATTATTAGCAACGTATACACTAAAAATAGAAACAAAAAAATTAACTTCCTAGTAAATGCTTGATTTTCAAGGAGTCTTAGTGAACATTTATCAAATAAAAAAACTAAAAGGACTCCCGGTCACCCAGGAAGTCCTTTCTAATAATTATTACAGAAATTTGACTTAAAATTAATTTCCAAGTACGGCTTGTATTGGTTGACCAGTGGCGCCATTTGGAGTTCGGATTTGCAGCAAATTAGCCAATGTGGGGGCAATGTCTGCCACGGTGGCGTAGGTGGAACTTTTACCTGCTTTGATCCCCCAGCCATAAAAAGCAATGGGTACATGGGTGTCGTACGAATAGCCCGAACCATGGGTAGTTCCTCGCTTTCCTCCCACTAGCCAAGCCGGTTCTAGTACGAGCAATACATCCCCAGAAGCCTTGTGGTTGTATCCCATCTGCAAGAGATGCGCCCGAGACTGGGTAAATTCCTGACGACGAAGGTCTGCTGCTGTATAGGCTTCTTTGACACCCGCAAATCCCAAAACAAACTGCGCAATATCCCGCTGCATTTGTTCCAAATTCATTTTATTCTCCTGAATTAACCCATGATTCAAAAATACTTGTTCGTTGGAGAAATTAAGAATCCAATCTCCCTCTCCATAGGTAGCAAGTGCAAATCCTTTCAATTGGCCTTGAACCATCCCAGAATTGAAATTACCAGCAGGGATGCCCTCACTGATCATGTACTGAGGCACATCGGCTACGGCATGATCTGCAGAAATAAAAACGAGGTACTCATTCTTGCCGAGCTTTTGATCCAGGTAGGAAAAGAATTGAGCCAGCTCTCGATCCAACCGCAAGTAATTGTCCTCTACTTCGACGGACGAAGGCCCAAACCGATGTCCAATATAATCTGGACTAGAAAAGCTGATGGCAAGAAAATCGGTAACAGTTCCTTGACCTAATTTTTCCCCTTCCAATGCTGCATAGGCAAAATCCAAAGTAAGGCTATTGCCGAAGGGAGTAGATGCTACCAAACCATAGCCTCCATTGGACGCTTTCAAAGATGCTAAATCGTACGGAAAACTTGGGCTATCCTTGCCAATAAATGGGGACTCAAAATCGTTATGATCCGGAAGGCTATTCACATAGGTTTCTACCGGAAATAAGGGTTTCCAAGTTTGGCTTAAGTAATGATCTGGACGCTTTTTTGCATTAAAATTTGCAACCCAGCTCGGCAAAGTTTGCTTGTAATAGGTGGAAGTCATCCAATCTCCATTTGTATCGTCGTACCAGTAAGCATCTCCCATGTGACCTGCAGGGAAACTCGCACCCCGGTCCTTGATCGCAATGCCGACTACCTTGGAGCGCTTTCCGGTTGACAGGCGAAGCTCATCCGTGATGGTGGTTGTCAACAAATTTCGAGGACTTATTTTTCCATTATCAGGTGTTCCACCCACATTCGAAACCAAGGAGTCCTCCGCACAATAGATCATTTTCTTTAAAGTAGGCACGTACCAATTGTTACCAATCACCCCATGCGTCGCAGGCGTGGCTCCGGTGTAGACAGAGGCATGGCCAGGTCCTGTGTAGGTAGGAATGTAGTTGTAATGCCCATTGGTAAGCATAAATCCCTGTTGCGTAAAGCGCTTGAATCCCCCTTCCCCAAATCGATCGGCAAAGCGATATAAATATTCCTGACGCATTTGGTCCACAATAATACCTACCACCAACTTTGGTTTTTTTTGAACTTGCTGTGCAAAAACACAGGTGCCAAGGGAAAAAACAACAAGGAAACTGAAAACGAATCTTTTCATAAGGATTTTAGAAAGTTTGTCAAAGATAGGGATTTGGAAAGTTTCGGAGGTTAAACTTTTGTTAATTGGCAAACCTGGGATTCATCAGATGTACAAAAGCCAAGGCAGAAGGAACCTAAAAAAGTATGCCTCCCCAGACTTGAAATTTTTCCTAACTTGCATGCGGATTTATCCGTGTACACCCCATGCAAACCTACTTTCGGATTCTTTCCTATGCCCGACCCTATGGGAGATTTATTCCGGTTTACATCGGTTACACCCTGTTGGCAATCATCTTTGGTTTGATGAACTTTACCCTGCTCAAGCCACTTTTTGATGTTATTTTTGAGCAAGTGGCCCCCGATGCCCTAGAAAAATTCCGTAGCCAACCGACTTTTACCTTTTCCCTAGACTACTTCATTTCCCTGTTCAATCACTTCTTTTTAGAAGTTAGTGAATCCTACGGGAAGTTTGGCACCTTACTCTTTGTCTGCTCCATCATTGTGGGGTCGGTCTTCCTTTCCAACCTATTTACCTACCTCTCCGGCGTAGTATTGGCACAAGTGCGTGCTCAGGTGATCAAAGCGATGCGCATGGATATTTTTGAAAAAGTAAGTGCCCTTCACTTGGGCTACTTTTCTAACGAACGGAAGGGGGACCTCCTTTCCAAAATGACCAATGATATCCAGGAAGTAGAAAACACGATTGTGCAATCCCTGCGAATCCTATTTAGGGA
>JAURGC010000165.1 GCA_030833985.1 Algoriphagus sp.
AATTTTTTCTTAACGAAAAATCAGGGCCAATTTTGGTAGAAGTCCGTGGGATTACAGCACTCGGCGAACCTATTTCGGGGACCTTTGTACTCAACGAGCCCACACAGGAGCCCGAGCAAAAATAACCTATCTGCTACTTATTCGAATTCCCTCGTGAAAAACCTCCTGCTAATCGTTTCCTTTATGTTTTGCGCCTTTACTAGTATGGCACAAACGGCTACACTTACTGGGCAAGTAAAGGATGCAGAGACAGGGGAAGCCTTGCCTTTTTGTTCGGTTTTTGTGAACAATACAACCATTTCTACCGCTACTGATCTCGAGGGGAACTTCACACTTTCAGGCTTGGAAGCAGGAACGGTAGAAATTGGCTTTTCCTTCCTGGGTTACATTGCCCAAACTAGAACGATTACCCTAAAACCAGGTGGTACGATTACCCTTAATTTGAACATGAGCCCACTGGAACAGGAGCTGTCCGAACAGGAAGTCAAGGCCTCGCGGGATAAAAGTTGGGAGCGTGACCTCCGCAAATTTCAAAGCCTTTTTTTAGGAATAGATGAGGCGGCTACACAAACTACCCTTCTTAATCCCTGGGTGATAGATTTTCCCGAGGGGACCGAAAAAGGAAGTTTTGTGGCTCGCGCAGAGCAGCCGATTGAAATCGAAAATCGCTACTTGGGCTACAAAATCACGTTCAACCTGAAGGAGTTTATTGACGCGCCAGCCACCTATCGCATTGTTGGGGCAGCTAGGTTTGAATTATTGCCAACAGATTCAAAAGAGCAGGTGGAGCTGTGGGAAAGGAATCGAGCAGAGATTTACCGAAGGTCTCCTATGAATTTATTTCGCTCCATGATTAAAGGAAACTACCAGCAAGAAGGATTTTTCTTGTATGGAAACAAAGCAGGGGGTTCTGAAAGCATGAACATGCGATCGGATATCTTTGCCAACGAACTAGGTAAGTCTGTGGTGCCCTACAAAGCCGATCCCCTAGTCCTACCAAGTAGTCCTCCTGGAGATTACTTACTGCAACTCAAAGGGCGCATTGAGATTCACTACCAAAAGGGATTTGCGCAAGCCAATACCTATCGGGATGCGCCTTATCCTATCTCTTGGCTTGAAGTGAAAAATGGGCAATTGCGCGTTCGAGAAAATGGTACCGTAATGAATCCCGAAGACCTTGTTTTTTCTGGGGAAATGGATCGAAAGCGGATTTCCAATTTATTGCCATTGGATTACGATGCAGAAAGAGGAATCCTGCTGCAAGACCTTTCGAAATCTGCTAGAAATTACCAAGAGAAAGTGTATCTACACACGGACAAGCCCTATTACTATGCGGGGGACTCGCTTTTTTTCAAAGGGTACTTTGCCTATGGCAATCCCTATTTGCGAGAGGCATTGAGCAAAGTCCTGCATGTAGAGGTATTGACAGAGCAGCGGGACATACTTATTGAAAAAAAATTCCCAATTCGAGATGGGATTGTCGTGGGAGATCTAGTACTTCCAGATTCTCTTTCGAATGACCACTATTTTTTACGAGCCTATACCAATTGGATGCGGAATTACGGGCCCAACCAATATTTTATCCAGGCGCTTCCTGTATTAAATCCCTACAAGCGAGTGGTTGCAACAGAGGCAGTCAGTCAATGGACAAGCCATGGGGTACAGTTGAAAACCGCTACCCAAAATTTTGGATCTCGAGAAGAAGTAAATCTAAGTTTGCTTGTGACAGATAAAAATGGGCGCCCAGTGCCTGCCAACCTTTCAATTGGGGTATGGGATGCAGAGCAGCTGGTACCTATTGCTCGGGAAACGGACCCACAAACTAGTTTGGCACTTCATGCCGTCCCTGAAAATTTAGGGACAGAACGATTTCAGTATGGAATTGAAACTCGGCTTTCAATCACGGGCAGAGTTACAGACGAAAAAGGAAAAGGTCAGTCGGCAGAAGTCACTGCCTTTGTCAATGAGTTTCAGGGGATGGTTCAACTGAATTCCAATTCGGAAGGCTATTTCAGGATGGAAGACATGGAGTTTTATGGAACCCTTCGATTCGGTTTTGTAGCGGCTGACAGGAAAGGTAGACCCCTGAATGTACAAATTAATCCCCCATTAAAAGCTCCTGTAGTATTGCCTACTTCCCCGTATTTTCCGAAGGTGACTACCTTAGCTACACCGATTTTAAGGACTAAAGGAGAAACTAGTGACATGGATAAAGCCAACCAAGAAAAGGTAGTTCCAAAAGCTATCTATGGAAATCCAGACTTTGTGATTGAGGGTGAAAAATTGACCAAAACAGGTAATTCCTCCGATTTGGTCAATAGCTTGGTTGGAAATATTCCGGGTGCCCAAGTCAACTTGGTTGGGGGCACCGGTCAGCAGAGTATCCGTCTTCGCGGTGGGGCTGCATCGGCCTTAAGTTCTATGGAGCCAGTGGTCATGGTAGATGGAATAGTACTTGTAGGCGGTGGAATGTCTACGGCAGCAGATAACATACGTACTATTAATCCCTTTGATATAGATCGAGTAGAAGTAGTGTCTCGAATGGTCCCCATGTTGGGTGACCAAGGAAGAAATGGGGTGATTGCCATCTATCTCAAAGATAATTTGGAAGAAGAGGAAGCTAAATTGAATGGGAAAGGCGTGTTTAGTTATACCTTAGAAGGGTTTCCAGTGCCAAATGATTTCGTTCCTCGAACCTATCCTTCAAGTAGTTTGATAGAAACTCGAGATGATCGGCAAACCTTGTATTGGAATCCCTATTTGGTAACTACTGAGACGGGATCTCTTTCATTTTCCTTTTTTACCAATGATACTGGAGGCCCTGTTGTCGTAGAAATTAGGGGGATTACTGTTACAGGTGAACCCATTCAGGGCACTTTTCTTTTAAACAATAAGCAGTAGAGGAAGGGATGGCAAAATTATTATTTTGGATAATTCTATTTTTCCTGCCAGGAATCGTCACGGCTCAGCTTAGCTTTGGTATTCGAGGGGGGGTGACCACTAGTTCGTATAGCTATCAAGCGACAGCTGGTACCCGTTCCAAAAATGTAGCAGGGATTGCTGCTCCTACCTTTGCTGTAGTTTTAGAGTATTTTGATTCCAAAAATGCAGGAGTTGAGATCAATGTGCAGCAGTTGACACTGGGATTTGCACAAGTCAATGATGCCGGTCAAGTCAACCAAACTGAATTTACTTATCTTAAATTCCCAGTATTAGCCAGTATTTTTGCGGGAAGATCGGGAAGATTTCAAGTGAAGTTTGGGCCTCATTTTGGGGTGCTTAGGCGGGTGAAAGACCTTTCACGGGAGTATTCAGGGACAATTCCGAAAGAGCTTCCAACCTATGGGCAGCCTGCAGATGCGCCTAATAAACGCATGTATGGATTGACTGGGGGTGCAGGGATCTCCAAACTCTTTGGGAAGTCTACCCTAGCAGCAGAAGTGCGATTTGCCTATGATTTTACAAATCCTGAATCGCAGGATCGAATTTTTGAGATGAGTTCCACCAATTTAGAATTTACGATAGCCTATTTGTTTCGCATGAAGGAGCGGAAGTGAAAAAGTCCTTGAAGGAAGCTTTGGCAAGCTTGACTTCAGTCGATACCTTTACTAGTAATTCTTTTCGATGTACCTATGAAAATTCAAGTGATCAACGGACCTAACCTAAATTTATTGGGCAAGCGAGAGCCTGAAGTATATGGCAATGAATCGTTTGAAAGCTATTTTATTCAGCTTCAAGCCCAATTTCCTGGGGTAGAGTTCTCTTATTTCCAAAGTAATGTGGAAGGGGAGTTGATTTCTAAAATTCAGGAGGTAGGCTTTTCGGTTGACGGCATTATTTTGAATGCCGGAGGGTATACCCATACCTCTGTAGCCCTATCCGATGCAGTTGCTTCAGTCACTACACCCACTGTGGAGGTCCATATTTCTAATTTATACAAGCGCGAAGAATTTAGACACAAAAGTATCCTATCTAAATCCTGTGTGGGCATGATTGCTGGCTTAGGCTTGAAGGGATATGCGCTGGCAGTTCATTATTTTCTATCCACAATTTCCCGATGATCACTTTTGCTCCTGGACCTTCCAAAGTATACGATGCACTGCCTACCTACTTGCAGGATGGGTATGTGCAAGGAATTTTGAGTGCCAATCACCGAAGTGCGGTGTTCATGAATTTGTATCGGGATACAGAGCAACTATTTCGAGAGAAATTGCAGTTGCCGGAAGACTATACTTTACTATTTACTTCTTCTGCTACGGAGAGCTGGGAGATCATTTCCCAGTCTTTGGTAGAGCAAGCGAGCTTTCATGTGTATTCGGGATCCTTCGGTAAAAAATGGGTGGATTATGCACGCCATATCCTTCCAAGTACACAGGGCCTCAAAATTGCAGCAAATCAATCTATCTCGGTAGCTGATTTGGAGTTGAGTTCCGAAATTGATCTCCTGGCGATTACTCAAAATGAAACTTCCAATGCTTCTCAGGTGCCTATGGAAATACTGAAAAGCTTGGCATCTAAGTTTCCTGAAAAAATGATTGCCGTGGATACGACCTCTTCCATGGGGGGAATTTTACTAGACTTTTCTTTGGCGGATGTCTGGTATGCTTCTGTACAGAAGTGTTTTGGTTTGCCGGCAGGCTTAGGCATCCTTTTGCTTTCCAAAAAAGCGAAAGAGAAGGTGGCTCGCAAAGGAGAGGGAGGAAGGTACAATAGCCTTAGCTTTATGTTGGAAAATGCCGCCAGCTACCAAACCCATTACACACCCAA
>JAURGC010000136.1 GCA_030833985.1 Algoriphagus sp.
GAATACACAGTGAAGAATAAGCACGCAGCTAAGAGTTGTTTTTTCATAGTATTAGGTAATTATCAAGTTAAATAACGCTTTTTAAACTAGAGTAAAATATAAATTACAGGACTGGTTGAGTTTCTTATTAATTCCTTGAACCTGCACCTACTAAGCGTGCGATCACCACAGCGGGATATAAAATTCCAATAGTAGATAGAAATACGGCTAACATCTTGGATAAGATATTTACTGGCGTATAATCACCAAACCCTACGGTAGTTAAACTAACCAAACTAAAATACAAGTGTCCTGCAAAATCCTCTTCTACTCCAGTAATGGCTTTGGACGATAAAGATTGATTTAGATTTTCTATTGAACTCCCCATGGTTAAGTGAATGATTTCAAAGCCAAAGGCTCCTGTGATAGCCACTAGTAAATACACATTGATTGCACCTATCACTCGATATAAGTTCACTTCTTGATCTCTAAACAGAAGGCGAACGTTTAAAAAGATGAAGACTCCCATGTTCAAAATCCCCACAATTCGCTCGAGCAAGTAAATATCTTGCTGTATTTCTCCAATTCGCAAAAGTTTAAGCGTGACTTGAGTCAAAAAAAGCGATGCTGTCAATACCACCAATGATCGATTATTGCAGGACCAAATACCTGTGAAAAACAAAAAGATAAATACTAAATTAACGATGAACATATCCAGATGCCCATATTCCATCAAAACAGGTAGGATAAAAACAATAAATAGCAACACCACCAACAAGAGCCCAAAACTCAAATCATTGATAAAATAGTCATTGATATGGCCTGCAACTTTTTTTACTTGGGCGTGTACGCGTTCTTTTGTTGCCATACTAATCAAACGGATAGATTACCTCTTACTACTACCACAGCCTTTCCATGAATATTAACTCGATCCCCATTTTTTTCTAAATAGAGTGTCCCCCCTCTTTTACTTGCCTGGAAGGCATTAAAACTCATTTTTCCTGTTTTCTTGTGCCAATAGTCCACTAAAGCACAATGTGCAAATCCCGTCACTGGGTCCTCTTGTATCCCCAAGTTGGGTCCAAAATACCTGCTCACCAAATCGTATTCATTGGATCCAACTGCAGTCACAATAAATCCCTCCTCGCTGGTGGCAGCAATCCTTGCAAAATCTGGCACTAAATTTCGAACAGCCGCTTCATCATTGAGTTCAAAAATCCAATTTCCCCGTAACCTTGCTGCCTGCACAATTGAAGCACCAAATAGAGTATGTTCATAATCTGGATGCTTTTCCATCGTAGTAGGAATTAGCGGAAAATCCATGCAAACCCCTTCCTCACTTTTTGTAACAGAGAGGATACCTGAACGGGTTTGAAAATGGATTGTGTCCTCAGATTTTACCCAACCTTCATGAAACATCCAAGTGGCAGAGGCAAGCGTGGCATGTCCACAAAGGTTTACTTCTACAGATGGGGTAAACCAGCGTAATGAAAAGACAGAAGGATCCGCTGTGCGTTCTACAAAGGCAGTCTCGCTCAGGTTCATCTCCATCGCTATTTGCTGCATCAGTTCCTGAGAAATGGAATTTTCTAGGAGACAAACTCCTGCTGGATTCCCTGAAAAGGGCTTATCCGAAAATGCATCTAAAATTGCTATGGCTAGTTGCCCCATTAATACAGGTGTTGTAATATGTGAAAATGATGTTCAAAATGTCCCGGAATGATCCAAAACAAAGCTCGAGTGCTCATGGAATTTCCATTAGCTATACCCATTTTTTCAAAAGAGCCTACAGGCAATGTACGAATAAGGCTGAGTAATGCCCTCCTTTGGTTTTCAAAATCAGCTAGTAATAATTCCTGAGGCACCTCCTTAAATTTTCCTTCCTCGACATATGGGTCTTGGTCAAATCCAGGAAATGAATTTTTATCCCCTCTCGCAATACAAAGTGCTCGAAAGGTCATGATGCGCTCGGTATCTAAGCAATGCCCAATCACCTCCTTTGGACTCCACTTGCCTCGGGCGTAAGGCTTATTTTCCCAGCCTTCTGGCTGGGAACTTAGGAATTTTTTTAAGCGCTCTATTTGCTGCAACACTAGTTCAGAATAATTCGATTCAGTAAGTTTCGAAATGTAGTTTTCGTAATAGGGAGGATATTCAGCTTGAGTAGGCAGGGCAAATGTATTCATGTAAAATTGACTTGGAGGATTAAAAATCTGAACTAAATTTAGGATGAACTTAACATAGGATCTTCAACATGCGTCAAATTTTATTCTTTTTAACCGCTATTACATTTACTTTTCCAGTCTTTAGCCAACAGGTAATCCTTCGCGATCCTGAAATTTTCAATTTGGTCCAACAGGTAAATGCGGATAGTTTGAAAAAATACACCGAAGTGTTGGCCTCCTTTAAAAGTAGGCACACCCTAAATCAAGATGCTAAAAATGGAATGATTGCTGCTCAAAACTACGTCCATTCGAAATTTTTGGAATTTGGAATTAATTCCAATGGAAGACTGAATTCCAAGATTGAGGAGTTTGTGGTACCTGGTGACGGAAGAAGGATTGTAGCAGATGCGAAAGTCGCGAATGTGATAGCTATGCTTCCTGGTACAAACAAGCAAGATCCTCGAATGATTCTTATTTCAGGGCATTTGGATTCTAGAAACAAGGATGTGATGGATACTACCAACGCCTCGCCTGGCGCCAATGACGATGGCAGTGGAGTTGCATTAGTCCTTGAACTTGCTCGGATTCTTTCGAAAGTAGAGTTTCCTACCACCTTGGTTTTTGTAGCCTTTACAGGTGAAGAACAAGGATTGAAGGGAGCAACATACCTTGCAAATAAAGCGAAAAGTGAGTCTTGGCAAATTGAAGCCGTCCTTAATAACGATATTGTAGGGAATAGCACCTCTTCTGAAACCAACATTAGTAACAATACCGTTATGCGGGTATTTTCAGAAACTATTCCACTAGCCGAGGATGAAAGAGGGGCATCTATCCGTAGATCCATTAATTCAGACAATGACAGTCCTTCCAGGCAACTTGCACGCTACATCAAGGAAGTTGGCGAGCGGTATGTAGATCAAATGGAAGTAAAATTGATTTACAGAAACGACCGATTTCTCAGGGGTGGAGACCAAACCCCTTTTATGAAAAATGGATTTACTGCTGTACGAATGTCCGAAATGAATGAAAATTTTCTCCACCAACATGAAAATGTTCGGATAGAAAATGGGGTCCAATACGGGGATCTACCCGAATTCATGGATTTTGAATACTTGAGGAAGGTGGCTGCAGTCAATCTTGCCAGTGCAGCATCCTTGGCAAAATCTTCAAGTATCCCACAGGAAGTTCGAATAGATGTTCGTGGTCTGAGTAATTCAACTTCTCTAAGCTGGAAAGCTCCCCAATATGGTAGTCCAAAAGGGTATTATGTATTGATGCGGGAAACCTCAGCTTCGATGTGGGAGAAAAAATTTTACACCGTGGAAACAAACCTAAAACTCCCCTATAGTAAGGACAATTATTTCTTTGCAGTACAAACTGTCTCAGAAAATGGAATGGAGAGTTTAGCAGTACTTCCTACACCACTTACTAGGTGAAATTAAGGATCTCCTATTTGTTTTTTTGTGCCTAGAAATCTGAATACCAAAGTTTTCATGAACAGGAGTATGGCTTAGTAAAAGCTACTACAAAAAAATGTGTCTATACCTAAGATTCACCCGTGTACCCTAAGTTTTACTCAAAAAATATGCTGCCTTCCCATTAACTAGTGAAGGAAGAAACCACCCAGTGAATCTTGTTTGTCCAAGCAGTGGTTCATGACATCCCATGAGTGATTAGCCCCAACATAAAAAACTTACTTTTTTCTATTAATTCAATTTCGAATAGTTTAAAAAATATTTGCAAAAATCAATTTTTAATTAATTTTTTTATATTTATTTGAATTCTAATTCTTTTTGTCATTATTTATAATCTATTTAATTCATTCATAATTTTTTCAACTAAACTATTTTTCATGAACACACAAGCTCAATTTTTTAAGCGCCTAAAGCCATCGATATCTCCTTATTCATCCCTTGCTTCAGAGGTGGCTACCGCATTAAATGTTAGTTTAGACAGTGCCTATCGAAGAATTCGTGGGGATAAGCTGTTAGACTTTGATGAGATTAGTTTACTCTGCCATGGCTTTAATATTTCATTAGATGAGTTTTTTTGTTTGAATAGCAGCTCGATCCTATTCAAAGCTGGAACCATTCCGGCCCAAGAAGACCCGCTAAAACAATGGATGGAAGACGTAATTCAACAACTGCAGTACATCAATAGCTATCCAAAAAAGCAATTGTATCATTTAATCAAGGATTTACCTCCCTACCACCATTTTTACCATCCAATTCTTGCAAATTTTAAGTTTTTCTTCTGGTCGAAATCTATACTTCAACAAAGTCATCCTTATCCTGAAAAATTCGGTGTTTCAAGAAGCCTATCAAATTCGTACGAAACCTTATCCAATCGAATCCTTCGAGCCTATTCACAGATCCCAAGTACAGAAATTTGGAATAAGGATGCTCTAAACACCACCTTGAGACAAATAGAAACCTATCACAATATGGGGTTAATTGAAAATTCCAAAACGACGACTTTGATTTATGAAAGTGTTTTGGAAGTCATTGGACATCTTGAAAAAATGGCAACCGAAGGAAAGAAGTCACTTCCTGGACTTTCTTCAACTACGGAACTTGGCGAATACCGATTGTACCTAAACGAAATAGTATCTGGAGATAATACCTTACTTGCTGAATTAGGAGAGCATAAAATGACATTTTTAAACCACAGTGTCCTCTACTTTGTAGGTTCCAAAGACAAGGAATTTAATGCAGGGGTTTTTCGAAATATGGAGAATGTAATAAAAAAATCAAGTTTAATGAGTGGCACTGGCGAGATCGAACGAACTCAAGTATTTAATAAACTACGGAAAAAAGTTTATGCCAAGTTGGATGCGATCCATGGTTGAAAAAAAATCCAAAGAAAAAATCGGAAATAGTTCAAAATGAGCTTAATCCACCTCTAAGAATGCACGAAATCAACTATTTCAATAAAAATGAAATTAGGTCTAATCTATTCACAAATATTTTGGCAAAAAAACCATTACTAGTATCTTGGTTGCATGAAAAGTTTCAGCATACTCCTAATTTATAGCTTACTTTTGGCTATAGCCTTTTGGCCGAGTAAGGCTTCTCAGCCCATAAAAGAAGGCAAATTAGCTCTTCTCAATTCTCCAAAAATACCAGTAAAAGGGATGGTTTGGATTGCTGGGGGTCAGCTCGTCATGGGAAGCAATGAAACCGAAGCCTATGTCGTAGAGAAACCTGCTGTAGAAGTGCATGTAAAGGGTTTTTGGATGGATGCTACAGAAGTAACCAATTCAGATTTTGAAAAATTTGTGGATGCCACAGGGTATAAAACCTTAGCAGAACGACCAGTAGATTGGGAAGAATTAAAAAAGCAACTCCCTCCAAATACCCCCAAATTATCTGATGAAGACCTTGCTCCAGGATCCATGGTATTTACACCTCCGACACAGAGGGTGTCTTTACACGACCATTCTGCGTGGTGGAGTTGGGTAAAAGGTGCCAACTGGAAGCATCCAGAGGGTCCTGAAAGTAACTTGGTTGGTCGCGAGATGCATCCTGTAGTACATATCGCTTACGAAGATGCAGTAGCCTATGCCAACTGGATAGGAAAAAGACTTCCAACAGAGGCAGAATGGGAATTTGCAGCCAAAGGAGGGATCACTGGTAAAAAATTTGCCTGGGGAGATGAATTTACTCCAAATGGAACTTTCCTAGCAAACACTTTTCAAGGCGTATTCCCAACACAAGATGAAGGGAAAGATGGGTATAAATCTACAGCACCAGTTCGTTCATTTCCACCCAATAATTATGGCGTTTACGACCTAATTGGCAACGTTTGGGAGCTCACCTCCGATTGGTTTGACGCATTGAAACATGCGAGAATCGCTGGCAAAGCACCTAAGCTCGATGTAGGGATGAATCCCTGTTACAATCCAAGCAACCCCTATGCGATGGAACGTGTTATCAAGGGTGGTTCGTTTTTATGCGCTTCAAATTACTGCATGAACTACAGACCCTCCGCTAGACAGGGCCAAGCCATTGATTCGGGTAGCTCTAATGTGGGGTTTCGATTGGTGTCAGATGGTAGCTAATTCTTTAGGACTTTAATTCAAAAAAAATTAGCTACTGGTGAGTTTAAGGGTAATCCTAATCTGGAATTCCTTTTTCTGGATATTTGGGAACCACTCCTCTTCCAAATGCTTTTAGTTCCTCTATTTGGGCATCCATTTCTCCATTTGGATAAATACAGGGACCGATTCCCGCCTCCTTCTTTTTGTAATCCAAGTACCCAATGACAATCGGAACATTAGCTCCAAGTGCAGTATGGTAAAAC
>JAURGC010000157.1 GCA_030833985.1 Algoriphagus sp.
GGCTGGGAAGGTATATTTTTTTTTCTTCATCAATTGCAAAATCTCTCCAATTGGCGTATCGCCAGTTCCCCAGGCCACATTTCCCTTGCCGTTGGATGGAGTTTTACGATCCTTGGTATGCATGCTCAAGATTCTAGAATGCTGTTTTTCAATCAAAGGAATCAAATCGGTATGGCCAGCAGCGATGTAGTGCCCAGCATCCAGATTTAATCCATTGGCAGTATTTTGCGCTAGCGCAGTATCCCAAAAATTAAAAGTTTCCTGTTCGTGTCCATGGTAGCCTACAGACATTTGCTCTTTTTCTCCCAACTTACCTAACCGCAACGTTTGCTCATCTTTGGAAGGATGCTCTAGGGTCACATGGCTAGCTCCTAGGGCTTTGGCCGCTCGCATGCCGTAAACGACTTCTAAATCCGAGTTCGTGGTTCCAAATGCATTTGGTTTGAAGGCATAGATCGATACTCCTGCATCTTTGTACATTTTCCCCACTTGTTCAAATTTTTTCATGTCTGCGTTTGCTCGCCATTCAGCAACAGTTTGGCTATAAGCAGCAGTTTGTGCCTGAAGATCAGCTAGTTCCTTTTTTTCGTCCTCGCTTAGTGACTCTCCACGACGCTGCTTACCACTCAATTGAAAAATCCGAGAGCGATTGAAATTAGGTTTGGGCATTCCTGCAAAGCTCTCTGCTGGATCTCCCATTAATTCGATGGAAGAAATTCCAGAATCAAGAACGTATTGGAGTGTGGCCTCTGCACTTTGGTCTTCTAAAGATCGGAATGAGTAAGTGATGCAACCGATTTGAACTCCATTAATATATGAATTTGGTTTGCTAAGCGATTTGATTAAGGCGGGCGCTCCTTGAAGCCAAGAGGGAGCTGTCATGACTCCTGCCATACCAAGTATTGATTTTTGAAGAAACTCGCGACGATTTTTCATAGGGATAAATTAGGTTTATTTATGCAAAAGTTAAGAACTAAGTTAGCATGTACGTCATTTTTTTGATTAGCGGTGGAGAATCAGAAATCAAGGCTAACTGTTTCTTGGAAAAAAGCCATCTTATTAAAAACCAATTGCCTTATCATCTCCTCTAGGATCAGCTCCACCTTCGAGTTTTCCGTTGGGTAAAACGCGAATAGCATCTACTTTTCCAATGATGGGACTATTTCCTTCGTTGATTAAATATCCTTTGGATTTGAGTTGCTCCACTAAAGCCGCTCCAAAAGCCTTGGGTTCAAAGTTAACCAGGTCTGGCAACCATTGATGATGGAAACGTGGCGCATTGACAGCTTCTTGCATGTTCATATCAAATTCTGTTACGTTCAAAATAGTCTGCAATACAGCGGTGATGATGGTGGAACCGCCAGGGGTACCTACAACCATAGCTAGTTTTCCCTCTTTTTCAACAATAGTGGGCGTCATAGAACTGAGCATGCGCTTGCCTGGAGCAATGCTATTGGCTTCGGCACCAATTAGTCCAAACATGTTTGGGATTCCTGGTTTGGAGCTGAAATCATCCATTTCATTGTTCATAAAGAATCCAAGTTCCTCCACAAATACCTTAGATCCATACCCTCCATTGAGCGTAGTTGTTACTGATACGGCATTTCCCTCTGCATCGACAATGGAGTAATGAGTTGTTTCCATGCTTTCGGAAAATTGGACATCTCCTCTACCAATGTCTGCTGACTTACTTGCTTTTTCAAAGGAGAAATCATCCATTCTAGATCTTAAGTAGGCAGAATCCAGCAATTGATTGACAGGAATTTGTACAAAATCAGGATCACCCAAATAATAATTTCTATCAGCATAAGCACGTCGTTCCGCCTCCACAAGTACTTGGATGTATTTAGGGGAATGATGCCCCAGTTCGCGTAATGGATAGGGTTCTAGCATTTTGAGGATTTGACCCAAAGTGATTCCTCCTGAACTTGGGGGTGCCATAGAAATAATCTTCAAGTCTCGGTATGGAAAAACAATGGGGTCTCTCCAAATGGCTTTGTATTGTGCTAGGTCTTTTTTGGTGATGATTCCACCTATTTTTTGCAGGTGGTTGACCATCACTTTTGCAGTTTCCCCTTTGTAAAATTCTTTTCTTCCTTTTTTCGCAATTCGCTCTAAGGTGTTGGCAAGCGCAGGGTTTTGAACTAATTCTCCCGCTTTTATTTCTTTTCCAAAAAAGGTGTCAGGACCATTTACTTGGACGAATAATTGCCGGTTCATGCGGAGACGTTCGGCTTGATTTTTTGTAACTACAAAGCCATTTCTTGCTAAATCAATTACGGGTTGCAGCACTTCTTTGGGTTTCAGTTTACCAAACTTGGCCTGGGCTTCAAAAATTCCAGCAGGAGTTCCAGGTACCCCAGAGGCTAGGGCACCTTGTGTACTTAATCTGGGGATGACATTACCTTCTTTATCCAAGTACATGTCTTTCGATGCTGCCAAAGGAGCTTTTTCACGGTAGTCCAAACTCCCAATCCGACCATCAGCCAAGCGGTAGACCATAAAACCCCCGCCTCCAAGGTTACCTGCAAAGGGAAAACTCACTGCTAGGGCCATTTCGGTAGCCATCATGGCATCGAAGGCATTGCCTCCTTGACGGATGATCTCTATGCCTATTTTTGAGGCTTCCTCTCGAGCAGAGACCACCATGGCTTTGTCGGATACAAGTCCTTGTACATTAGTTATTTGCGCCTCACTTTGGGTAATAAAACCTCCTAAAACACTTAAGGCAAGTGCAATGGAAATTCCGGTTCGATAGAAAGGATTCATTTTCTAGGGAGTGTGTTGTTGAATAATTTCAAAATTCGTTTGTACTCGTCAGTCCAAGAACTTGGCGTCACAAATCCGTGGTCTTCTATGGGATATACGGCCATTTCCCAGTTGTCTTTTTTCAATTCAATCAATCGCTGTGATAGGCGTACAACGTCTTGGAAGTGCACATTTACATCCAACATCCCATGGGCGATCAAAAGATTTCCCTTCAAGCCTTCCGCAAAATAAATAGGAGAGGAGCGGCGGTAGGCTAGTGGATCTTCTTCAGGGGTATTCAATATATTTGCAGTATAACCATGGTTGTAATGTGCCCAATCGGTCACCGAGCGCAAGGCTGCTCCTGAAGTGAATATGTCTCCATGATTAAACATAGCCATCAGGGTGATAAATCCCCCATAGCTACCCCCATAAATCCCTATACGGCCTGCTTCCACTCCATGCTCCTGGATCAGGTAGTGGGCACCATCCACTTGGTCAGAAAGGTCTTTTCCACCCATGTGACGGTAGATTCCCGTGCGCCAATCCCGTCCATAACCTGCGGATCCTCGGTAATCGATATCCAAAACAAGGTACCCTAGGTCAGTAAGTAGGTTATGAAAAAGATACTCTCGAAAGTAGCTACTCCACCATTTATGGACATTCTGCAAGTATCCGGCACCATGAACAAAAATAACAGCTGCCCCATTTTTCTTGCTAGGTTCGGGCAGGTAAAGTCGAGCGGGTACTTTTGCTCCATCCTGAGCGATAAATTGGACTAATTTTGGGTCACGCCAAGCATAGTCTTTGAATTCCTCTGATTGACCAGCTGTTATTTGGATGGGTTTAGCACCTACTTTATTTTCTTGTACATACAATTCAGGAGGTACATTGGAGTAGCTATGCAGAATGGCAAGTTTTTGTTCATCAGGAGACAGGACCACCTGATTTTCACCTTCCATGGAGGTCAACTGCTCCATTTTTCCACCCCACAAAGGCATTCGATAAAAATGCCGCTCACCTGGGTGTACCTCTGAAGTGGTCAAATACCAAGACTTTTTATCTTTGGATAAAAAGGGATTAAATACTTCAAAATTGCCCGATGTAAGCGCTTTTTTCTCTTTGGTCTCCGCATGAATTACATAAAGATGGGAATAGCCACTTTCTTCAGATTGAAAGTACAAGTGCTTGGAGTCAGGAAGCCAACCCAAGGTACCGCCCCAACCAATACCTGGCCCACCAATCCAAGCTTCGTCGCGTTGGCGATCTAGCATAGTGAGTGCTCCTGTAGTCAGGTCAATGGCTGCAATCCAGCGATCTTTATTGTCTACAGCTCTAGCTTGGAGTACAGCAAGGGTACCATCTGGAGAAAAGTAAGGCCCAGTAAGTGTCAAGTTCCGATTCTTTTTCTCCCAGGTTTTTTCTGGATAATCAGCTCTATAATCTGGAGCATCTTGAATTCCTGGGAGGCTAGCGGTATTCACGTAATAAACAGTATCTCGATTCAAGTCATAAATTCCCATTTCCATGATTCCTGCTTGGGTACCCACTTTAGGTCTACTATTCAGGTCCTCTGTGTAGCCTGAAGAAGCCGCATAATTTGGCACTTTGGTGTTTTTGTTGCCTGTGGGAGGTGTATAAATGGAAAAGGTAACATAACGTGCATCTGGTGAAAGTTGGAGGTTAGTTAAATTTTTACCTTCCGTGTAGAATACAAATTCTTTTGAGTTGGCTTCGCGAATGCTGGCTCGGTAGGCTTGAGAAGCCTTCTGGGCTTCCTTTTGGAAACGAACTTCCTCTAGTAAGGCTAGGTTTTCCTGTTCTAGGAAATTGATTTTTGCAGGTTCTGTAGATTTTGGCTTTGAAGGCTTTGCCCCGTTGACAATGGATGTTAGTTTTTCAAGGCGATTGGTTTTCCGATCAAAACGGTAAAAATTTAGTTCTGAACTAAAGGCGATGTAATTTTCATTTGCAAGAAATTTGAGCTTTTCCAAAGGTCCATACCAATCGAATAAAGTACTTGTTTTTTCTTTTTTTAAATCCTCCAAAAATACCTGATTCCCTTTTTTGTATAGCTTTAAGCTTTCATCAGCGGATAGAATAGCCTCTTTTTGTAGTAATTTTTCCTCCGACCAAGGCACTCGAATGACCTCTGCTCCAGCTACAGCATCAATTTTGTACAGTGAGTCGACTTGGTTTTTTTCAGGGTTGTAATTGAAATAAATCTGCTTACTGTTGGCACTCCAATAATGTCCAGAAGGAAATGTCCCCATCCAACTTGGGTTACGCATGATGGATTCCACGGACAATTGGGATTGTGCCGAAGAAAAGGAATATACCCAAAGAAGGGACAGAATAAGAAAGATTTTCCGTTGCATACAACTAGTTAAAGTAAATATTGGTTGAAAAGAGGATGAAAGAAGTTAAACTCAAATCTATACGCTACTTAATGGAAAGCAAAGCCATGCAATTTATCAATCTCCTTGAGCTAAGTCATTCCATTGGTGGAAATTCTATCAGTAAATTTAAACGTCCTGTTTTTTAACAAATAGGTATCGAATGAGTTTAATTAC
>JAURGC010000072.1 GCA_030833985.1 Algoriphagus sp.
AGATGAGATGGTTGAAGCTATTCAGTTTGCACACGAGGAAATCAAAAGACATTGCCAGGCGCAGGTGGAATTGACTAAGTTAGTTGGCAAGGAAGTAAAAAGAACCTACAGCCACGAAAAAAGTGATGCTGCGCTTTATGAGCACATGAGAGCAGCGACTTACGACAAACTTTTTGATTCAGTAAATCGTCAAATCGCGAATAAATCTGAACGAGCTGCTTTGGTAAAAGAAATAAAAGAAGAATATGTAGCTAGTCTAAGTGAAGATCATGGTTTTGAAACTAGCTTAATTGGACACTATTTCCATAAAATTCATAAGGAAGCCGCTCGTAACCTTACCTTGGAAACAAAAAAGCGTTTGGATGGCAGAAATCTAGACGAAATTAGACCAATTTGGTCTGTAGTAGATTACCTTCCATCAGCGCATGGATCTGCGGTATTTACCCGTGGAGAAACTCAGTCCGTAACGACCTGTACCTTGGGTACAAAAATGGATGAGCAAATGATAGATGGAGCAGTAATTTCTGGATACAATAAGTTTTACTTGCATTATAATTTCCCTGGATTTTCGACGGGAGAAGTAAAACCTAATAGAGGTGTAGGTAGAAGGGAAGTGGGGCATGGTAACTTAGCCATGCGTGCATTGAAAAAAGTACTTCCTGCAGATGCTGAAAATCCATACACGATTCGTATTGTTTCTGACATTTTAGAATCCAATGGATCGTCTTCAATGGCTACCGTATGTGCTGGCTCTTTGGCATTAATGGATGCAGGTGTTCAGATTTCTTCTCCAGTGACAGGAATTGCGATGGGGATGATTTCTGATTCAAAAACTGGCAAGTATGCAATACTTTCTGATATCCTGGGAGATGAAGATCACCTTGGGGACATGGACTTTAAGGTTACAGGAACTGCAAAGGGCATTACAGCATGCCAAATGGATTTGAAAGTAGAGGGCTTAGATTACTCTGTTTTAAAAGAAGCTTTGTACCAAGCGAAAAAGGGTAGACTTCATATTCTAGAAGAAATATCCAAGACTTTAGCTACTCCAAAAACGGAACTTAAGCCACATACCCCGCGTTCATTCTTAATGTGGATTCCAAAGGAATTGATTGGTGCAGTCATTGGCCCTGGAGGGAAGGTAATTCAAGAAATCCAGAAAGACACGTCAACAACTGTGGTGATTGAAGAAATTGAAAACCAAGGAAAGATCAGTATTTATTCAGCAAATCAGAACAACATGGATGCTGCAATTCGACGTGTAAAAGCGATTGTAGCGCAACCAGAAATTGGTGAAGTTTATACTGGTAAGGTGAAAAATATTCAAGCCTTTGGTGCATTTGTGGAATTTATGCCTGGTAAAGATGGTTTACTTCATATATCCGAGATTAAATGGGACCGTCTAGAAAGTATGGATGGGGTGTTGGAACCTGGAGAAGAAATTACGGTGAAATTGATTGATGTGGACAAGAAAACAGGTAAGTTCAAATTGTCTAGAAAGGCTTTACTTCCTAAACCAGAAAAACCAGTATCAAACGTCTAATTCCTACCTGACTGTTATCCTAAGAACGATTAAGTTTAACATATACCTAATAATTCATCCTGAATGAGGCAGCTAAAAATTAGCAAACAGATTACGAACAGAGAATCACAATCTCTTGACAAATACTTGCAAGAGATCGGAAAAGTAGATCTGTTGACGGCCGATGAAGAGGTTGTTTTGGCCAAAAGAATCCGAGAAGGGGATCAACTTGCCTTGGAAAAACTGACTAAAGCCAACCTTCGATTTGTGGTTTCTGTAGCTAAGCAATATCAAAATCAAGGCTTATCACTAGGTGATTTGATCAACGAGGGAAACCTGGGTTTGATTAAAGCAGCACAACGATTTGACGAAACGCGTGGTTTTAAGTTTATTTCTTATGCGGTTTGGTGGATTAGACAATCGATTCTTCAAGCACTAGCTGAACAATCACGTATTGTTCGATTGCCTCTAAATCGAGTAGGTTCTTTAAATAAGATATCAAAGACATTTAGTGAATTGGAGCAAAAATTTGAGCGTGAGCCTTCCCCTGAAGAATTAGCTGAAGTACTCGAAGTATCTGCTTCTGAGGTGGTTGATACGATGAAGATTTCTGGTCGACACGTTTCTATGGATGCACCATTCGTCCAAGGCGAAGAAAATAGCCTACTGGATGTTTTAGAAAATGACGGCGATGAAAAGCCTGACGATGGGTTGATGAATGACTCACTCCGAAAGGAAGTTCAACGCGCTCTTTCAACTCTTACTTCAAGAGAAGCGGATGTAATCACACTTTATTTTGGATTGAATGGAGAGCATGCTATGACCTTGGAAGAGATTGGCGAGAAGTTTAATCTTACCCGAGAACGTGTTAGACAAATAAAAGAAAAAGCAATCCGAAGATTGAGGCATACCTCGCGTAGCAAAACCCTCAAACCATATTTGGGATAATTTCATTACGGGGGGCTTTTGCCCCCTTTTTGATTTTTAGGAAGTTGAAATGATTTTCCTTTCTAAATTTTACAATTGGATTTCTGGAGTAATAGATTTCAAATTTTAGTGCACAAATTATTTAAGTCAAGAATCAAGAGATGGAACAAGTAAAAGTGTTGATCATAGGATCAGGACCAGCAGGCTATACTGCCGCTATTTATGCCGCTAGAGCCGGTATGAACCCTGTATTGTATACAGGAGGACAACCTGGTGGACAATTGACTATTACCACAGATGTAGAAAATTACCCGGGATATCCAGAGGGTATTATGGGTCCTGAAATGATGGAAGATTTTAGAAAGCAGGCGGAGCGATTTGGTACTCAGGTTCGTTATGGTTTGGTGACTCAAGTTGATTTTAATGCGCAGCCACATCGAATAGTGGTGGATGATCAGAAAACGATTTTAGCTGATACTGTGATTATTAGTACAGGTGCTTCTGCCAAATGGTTGGGATTGGAAAGTGAAACACGCCTAAATGGAAGAGGAGTTTCTGCTTGTGCCGTTTGTGATGGATTTTTTTTTAGAGGCCAAGAAGTGGCTATTGTAGGCGCTGGGGATACAGCTTGTGAAGAAGCCTCTTATTTAGCAAATATCTGTTCAAAGGTTTATATGATCATTCGTCGGGATGAAATGAGAGCCTCTCAGATTATGCAGAATCGAGTTAAGAATAATCCAAAGATTGAAATTCTTTGGAATACGGAAACCCAAGAAATTTTGGGAGACCAGGAAGTCACTGGAATGCGAATTATTAATTCAAAAACAAATGAAATTTCTGAAATCCCAATTTCTGGCTTCTTTGTTGCTATAGGTCATCAGCCGAATACCGAGATCTTTAAAAATTTTATTTCGATGGATGCTGCTGGCTATATTCAAACGATACCTGGAACTTCAAAAACTAACATAGCTGGTGTTTTTGCTTGTGGTGATGCCCAAGACAATGTATATAGGCAGGCTGTAACTGCTGCTGGAACAGGCTGTATGGCTGCATTAGATGCTGAACGCTACTTAGCAGCCTTAGAAATTCACTAAAAATCACAATGAAGAGCTTAATTCTTCTCATTTTCTTTATAGGTCAACTAAGCGTCTGCCTAAGTGTTGGGCACGCCCAAGTGGTGACAAATAATGATAGTACTTTTTACAAAGGTGGTTCCACTTTAAACGAGAAGAAGAGTTTTGATTTTAAAGAGTTTACCAAAGGGTTTCCAAAAATCATCAAAAAGAATACCTCAAAAAATAATTTCTCTACAGATCGAATTAATATTGAGCTTAGGCAGTTTGATGAAGTAAGCTATTTAAAGAATCTTTCTAGTCAAACGGATTCCCTCTTGTTTCAAAATTCAGTTGATTTAGAGCGTATTCGATCCATTATAAGTGAAGACCCATTCACATTGGATTGGGCTCCTACTAATGAATTAATTCAAGTTTCTGATCAGGTCCAAATAGATAATGTTTGGATAACTGCCTTTGAGTATTTTTCAAATTGGGACACCAAAAAGGTGGATATCTACAATATTGATATTCGGGAATTTCAAGATAGTTTACTTTTAAAATTGTACGACATTCGATTGGGGCAAGGCTGGAGCATGCCACTTACGGAAATACTTGTAAATTCTCGATTTGGCCCACGATGGGGAAGGATACACCCTGGAATAGATTTGGACTTAAATACTGGCGATGCGGTATATACTGCTTTTGACGGAATCATTCGTGCTCGCTCTTATGATAGGTATGGCTATGGATATTACTATGTAGTAAGGCACAAAAATGGGTTGGAGACACTATATGGCCATTTATCCAAACATATTATGGAGGTGGGTACTGAGCTACAAGCGGGAGATCTACTTGGAAAGGGGGGGTCTACTGGACGAAGCACAGGGCCACACTTACACTTTGAGTTACGCTACAAAGGCTTGGTTTTTGATCCAGAAATTGTTTATGATTTTGAAAAATCTCAACTGATTAAACAAGAGTTACTGGTTAATAAAGAATTATTTAGCCACATAGCAAAGGCGAGAGCAGCTGCCTACCATCGAGTAAAACGAGGGGATAATTTAGGGTCTATAGCAAGACGATATGGTGTATCTGTATCCCAAATCACTCGGTTAAATGGGATTTCAAGTCGCTCTATTTTGAGAATAGGTCAGAATTTACGTGTCAAATAAATTGAATCTCATGACAAAATTAGATGTTCTAGTTTTTGCCGCACATCCAGATGATGCTGAATTGGGTTGTTCTGGAACTATTGCTGCTCAAATAGCTCAAGGAAATAAGGTGGGCATTGTGGACTTTACTCAAGGAGAAATGGGTACTCGAGGAACCCCTGAAATTCGCCTTCAAGAAGCGGAAAATGCAGCCAAGATTTTAGGGCTTACTATTCGAGAGAATTTGGGATTCCAGGATGTTTTTTTTCGAGATGATGAAGAGCATCAATTGAAATTAATTCAGGCGATTCGTAAATACCAACCTGAAATAGTCCTTGCAAATGCTGTCAATGACCGACATCCGGACCATGGTAAAGGATCTTCCTTAGCAAGTAAGGCCTGCTTTATGAGTGGTTTAGCTAAAATTGAAACATTTCAGGATGGAATAGTGCAATCTCCTTGGAGACCAAAATTTGTTTACCACTATATTCAAAACAATTACATAGAGCCGGACTTCATCGTGGATATTTCAGATTTTTGGGAATTAAAAATAAAAAGTATTGCAGCTTTTGGATCTCAATTTTATAATCCAAGTAGCCAAGAACCCGCAAGCTTTATTTCATCTCCAGAATTTTTGCCATTTATAGAAGCAAGAGCGAGAGAATTAGGCCATCGAATCAATGTCAAATATGCTGAGGGATTTACTGTGGAGCGATATATTGGCGTTTCCAACCTTTTTGATCTTAAGTAATTAGGGTGCCAATCTTCTGATCTTCCAATCTGAAGAACTCTCTTTATCGAAACACAATCGGTCGTGTAAACGGCTTGGTCTACCTTGCCAGAATTCTATTCGATGCGGAAGCAGACGGTATCCTCCCCAGTGAGGAGGTCTTGTAATTGGGGATTCCAAAAATTTCTTTTCCACTTCAGTTTGTAGGGAATCTAGAATTTCTCTCCCAGAAATCTCTTGACTTTGAGGAGATGCCCAAGCGCCTATCTGGGAACTATATGGCCTGGATAAAAAATAGGCCTCAGATTGTTCCTTACTTATTTTTGTGACATTACCCATTACTCGAACTTGGCGTTCAATTTCAGGCCAAAAAAAAGTAAGTGAAGCTTTGGAATGCTTTTCTAATTCAATTCCTTTTCTACTTTGATAATTTGTAAAAAAAACAAACCCCTCATCTAAGTCTTTAAGTAGCACTATTCTTGCATTAGGAAATCCGTCCTCTCCAAGAGTTGATAAGCACATCGCGTTTGGTTCTAGTGCTTCGGCCTTAATGGCTTCAGCCATCCATTTTTTGAATTGAAGTAGTGGATTTAATTCCACTGATTCAATTTCCATTGATTTTAAGCTGTATTCTTTTCTAATGTCCGCGAGTTTCATTTGAATTTGGGAATAAAGGTGTCATTCCTTTGTGGAATTGGCTTCAAAAATTAAATTTAACTAATCTAAACCTAATTCTTGCCTATGTCCAAAGATAGGATTTCCACTCCGAAACCAGGAAACATATTGTTGTCTGAACCCTTTTTACAAGATTCAAATTTCATTCGAACAGTTCTTCTCCTATGTGAACATGGAGATGCAGGTAGCGTGGGTTTTATTTTAAATAAACCTACTATTCTTCAAATTGAAGATTTGGTGGAAGGAATTGCTCCTTACAACAGGGAGGTTTATTTAGGAGGACCTGTAGCTCAAGATACGCTCCACTTTATTTATTTTGGCAATCAAGTGGTAAAGGATAGCACTTTGGTAGGCAAGGATGTTTGGTGGGGTGGCGATTTTAATGAGTTAATTCAAAAGATTCAGGACCAATCTCTTCCAATTAATCAGGTTTTCTTTTTTCTTGGATATAGTGGCTGGGAAGTAGGGCAATTGTCACAGGAATTAAATGAGGGAGCATGGATTGTGTATCCAGATTATCTTGATGAAGCAATCATCCATTTATCTGATGCACAAATTTGGAAAACCTTAATGAGGAATATGGGTGGAGAGTTTCAATTTCAAGCAAATTATCCGATTGACCCACGATTAAATTAGCCAAAATCCCTACCTTTGACTGTAATGATTTGTATTAGTGTAGTTTTTTATGAATAAGAAAAGTAAAGAAATATCCGAGGAGGATAAGGTGACCCAAACTTCAGAAAATGTAGTGGAAGGTATTGAGCTAACTACCAATGAAATTGAAACTTCGAAGGAAGAGGAAGTTGTCGATTTGGCACAGGGGGAAAACCAAGAGATTCAGGTAACTGAAGAAATTGCTGAAAAAGCTATTGAAATTGAAGTGGATATTCCTTCTGAATCAATTGTGGATGAGGAAATTGTGGATTCAGAAGAATCTGAAGTTGAAGAAGAATCTTCAGTTGAAGAAGAACCTGTGCCTCTTGATCTTTCTGGACGAAGCAAGGCTCAACTGCTTGATTTTGTTAAGGAGAAAATAAATTCTCCCAATGCCCATAAATCAGATAAAATAATACAGGAAATTAAAAATTCATTTGATGAGCTCTCTCACAAAGAGCGCGAGGAAGCTTTGCAGCAATTTTTAGGGGAAGGTGGAATTTCAGATGATTTTGAATTTAGAAGTTCCCCGATTGATAAAGAGTTCAACGCACTAGTTAATGACTTTAAAAAACAAGTCTATGCTTTACGAAAAGAAGCAGAAAAGCAAAAAGAAAAAAATCTAGTTGCTAAAACAGAGTTGCTAAATAGATTAAGAGAATTAGTAGATGGAGAGGAGACTACCTTGAGTATGGCAGCAGTAAAAGCCATTCAAGATTCTTGGAAATCCATTGGTCCAGTGCCTTTATCACAAAGCAGGAATCTTTGGGCTAGCTTTAATGCGTTGATGGATCGCTTCTATGACAATAGGAGTATCTATTTTGAATTGAAAGAATTAGATCGAAAGAAAAATCTGGAAAGCAAATTAGAACTTTGTGAAAAAGCAGAATCTTTAGTTCAATTAGAAGATTTGAAAGATGCAATTCAGCAATTGAATGAGCTTCATGAAGAGTTTAAGCATTTAGGACCTGTTCCAAGAGAAGAGCAAGAGCAAGTATGGCAGCGATTTAAATCTGCTTCTGATGCAATTTACGATAGAAGGAAAGAATTCTTTGAAGGTCAAAAAGATGTGATTAAAAAGAATTTGGAAGAAAAGGAGGCATTAATTCTAATTTTAACCCCTTTTGGTGAATTTAAGGCAGATCGGATTAAAGATTGGAATTCAAAAACAAAAGAAATATTAGAACTTCAAAAAGCTTGGGAAAAAGTTGGGCCTTTGCCTAAGGAATCTAGCAAAGAGATTAATAAGGCATTTTGGTCATTATTCAAGCAGTTTTTTCACAACAAGAATCTTTTCTTCAAAGAGCTCGATGACATACGCGCTACTAATCAAAAGAAAGCAGAAGAATTGATTGCGAAAGCGCAAGAATTACAAGAAAATACTAACTGGCAAACTACTGCTAATCAATTTGTTAAGTTACAACAAGATTGGAAGAAGTTAGGGCCCACTCCAGAAAAGCAGCGGGATGCTTTGTATAAAAAATTTAAAGAGGCTTGTGACACTTTTTTTGAGAATAGACGAAAATCCTCAAAGGAATCGAACACAGAGTTTGAGTTAAATTTGACAAAAAAATTAGCAATTATTGACCAAATTCATGCGTTAAAATCTGTGGATGCTGGTTTGGATGAAAATCAATTGAGTGACCTGGTTAATGAATTCAATGCACTAGGGTTTGTGCCAAGGAAGAACATCAAAGAAGTTCAAGCAAAATTCAAAGAAGCAGTTGATGCGTGTTTAGATGCACTTGGGGAAAAAGGAGCTAATAAAGAAGATTTCTTGTTCAGATTAAATCTGAATAGACTTCATTCCGATCCAAATTCAGTTAAAACGTTGAATAAAAAGGAACATGGTATTCGAAAGCAGATTACTGACCTTGAAAATAGTATTACCTTATGGCGAAACAATCTCGACTTCTTTGCTGCATCTAAGACAGCTGATAAATTAAGGGAGCAGTTTGATGTAAAAATTCAAAAAGCAGAAGAAGAGATCGATAAACTGAAGAAAAAGCTGACCATACTGAAGGAATTTTAATTTTTAGGTCCTCACAATCTGAAAGATAACGTGAAACTTAAAAAATATGCGTAGTGCTTTTGGTCTAATAGGCCAATCCTTCTATATTTGCACCACCATAAAGTATTGCCTCTTTAGCTCAGCTGGTAGAGCAACTGACTTGTAATCAGTAGGTCGCTGGTTCGATCCCGGCAAGGGGCTCATAATGAATAAAGGAGTTACAGAAATGTAGCTCCTTTTTTTATGCCTAACTCTGAACCCTAAGTCGAAGGAGTATTTTTCTAGGGCCTAGCCTACTTACTGTAAACAGGTTTGTACCTAAAAAAGGATATCTAGTCGTCAATCCTATTTAGGGCTTCAGAAACTTCTGGTGTAGGGTACCAAATCAGCATCCAATAAATAAATTGTGGAGTAGATAATTATCTTTTTTTTGAAATTAACTAGATTTTTTATAGTTGGATTTTACCTTTTTATGCTAAAATATATCCTTTATATTTAAAAAGTTATAATTAAACATCCAGGTCTTTGAATCAATTGAGTAAGCAAAAAAGTATTTTGAAAATTTTTGGTTTTCTCTTTTTGAGTCATGCTTTTTTTTCACTTGGCTTACCAATTAATTCATACGCACAAGTATCAACACATTCTGCTGGTGGTGATATTAGTGGATCAGGTGGTTCTGTTGCTTATAGTGTAGGGCAAGTAGTATATACTACCCATGTAGGATTTTTGGGTATGGAAGCCCAGGGAGTACAACAGCGGTATGAGATTGCTAAAGTTTCCAGAGCTCTAGAAGTCGCGATTATCCAAACTCCTTGGTCCAAAATCCCTAGCTTGCCTACAACGGTAAATATCCAAACTACCGAAGGACAATTCGTACGGGTAGGGGTTAATTGGAATCTATCTGCATTGAATGTTTTCAAACGAGGTCTATATACCCTCAGCGGAAGTTTAATTCTTCCCTCCTTCATTACTAATCCTTCCAAAATAGAATCTCAGATTCGGGTTCAAGTAATGCCCAAAGATCCGCTACGGGATGTGAATTTATCCAACTCCACCTTTGCAGTTTCTAGTGACCAGTTCTTTATTTCAGTAGGGGCATTTCTAGTGGATGACCCAGTGGATGATGTGCATGAAATTCGATTGTATGGCAAAGGATATGACAATGGCTTTTTTGAAATAAGAGGCAATAACTTATTCTGGAGTAGTTTAGAACCCGCGCCAGGACGGATGAAGTTTACCCTTCTGATACAAGTTACTGATAGGGATGGAAATACCCTTGAGAAATTCTTTGAGGTTACTCGAATTCGTCCATCTTCAAGTTCATTAATCATTACAAATACATTCACTCCAAATGGAGATGGCTCCAACGATACTTGGGGAGTTTCTGCTTTGCGATTCTTTGAACAAGTACGTATTCAGATATACGACCGAGGCGGTATGCTTGTATTTGCAACAGAAAATCCAGATGAACGCTGGGATGGGAAACAAAAGGGGAAAGAGTTGCCAATAGGCACCTATTATTGGGTAATCACTATCAAAGAAACTGGAGAATCGCGAAGAGGAATGCTGAATTTGTTAAGAAAATAGAAAATAGAAACAAGACACAAGAACCCAGACGCTAGAGGTTTCTTGGAATACTAATCAACTACACGATGAAACGAGTACTCCTAATTGCATTGATTTTTTTTATGGCTACTGGAGCATGGGCACAGGCGCCACAAAAGATGAGTTACCAAGCCATTATTCGTAATTCTAGCAATGTGGTAATTGCATCAAGTATCGTAGGAATTAAAATTTCGATAGTAAAAGGTTCTCCCAATGGCCCATCAGTATTTGCAGAGCGCCATTCCAAAAGCACGAATGCGAATGGGTTGTTGAGCTTGGAAATTGGATCTGGCACTGTCCTTTCCGGTAATTTTTCGGCTATCGATTGGGGCAATGGCCCTTACTTTATCAAAACCGAAACTGATCCTTTTGGAGGAACAAATTACAGCATCGTAGGTTCTACCGAATTATTGAGTGTGCCTTACGCACTTTATGCTACCACCAGTGGAAATTCTTCTACTGCAGGTCCTCCTGGTGCTACTGGACCACGAGGTCCCATAGGAATGACAGGTCCACAAGGTCCAATTGGTTTGACAGGTGCTCAAGGCCCACAGGGTCCCATCGGGCCAATAGGTCCTCAGGGCCCAGTAGGTGCAACAGGCGCCATGGGACCCCAAGGTCCCACGGGATTGACGGGTGCTCAAGGCCCCATAGGACTTACTGGTCCAGCGGGTCCTATTGGCGCTACTGGTTTGCAGGGCCCTGTTGGTCCAACTGGGCCAATTGGGCCAGCAGGAGCTCAAGGACCCATAGGCCTTACTGGAGCTCAAGGTCCACAAGGTGTCCAAGGTGTACCTGGTCCCATTGGTCCTGCAGGACTTACCTGGAAAGGAGCTTGGTCAGCTACTGGAACCTATGTGAAAGATGATGTAGTGGGATACAATGGTGCATCTTGGTTTTGCCTTGCACCCGTAAGTAATTCGAATTCTACACCGAATACAGACCCAACGAAATGGGCACTTCTGGCTTCCCAAGGAGCTACAGGCCTTCAAGGGCCCACAGGTTTGACAGGGGCAGCAGGACCCGCAGGTGCCCAAGGGCCTGCAGGTGCTGATGGGGCAACCGGACCAGTAGGTCCACAAGGTCCGGCTGGAAGTGATGGAGCAACAGGAGCAACGGGTCCTCAAGGTCCAATCGGCTTGACTGGTCCAGCAGGTCCACAAGGTCCAGCAGGAAGTACTGGAGCTACAGGTCCTCAAGGCCCTGCAGGAAATGATGGGGCACCTGGTCCCCAAGGACTCATTGGTTTGACTGGACCTGCGGGTGCAGATGGAGTTGCTGGATTGAATGGGAAGTCTGTTTTAAATGGTACAACCAACCCAACAAACCAAGGGGTGGATGGTGATTTTTACATCAATACTAGTTCCAATACCCTGTTTGGTCCGAAGGTCGGAGGGTCCTGGCCATCGGGGGTATCCTTAGTTGGCCCCCAAGGTGTACCTGGTCCTCAAGGGCAAACAGGAGCTACAGGGGCTCAGGGTCCAACGGGAGCCACTGGACTTCAGGGTCAAACAGGGCTGCTAACTCCTGGAGCAGCAGCGGGAAATACTCCCTTTTGGGATGGAAGCAACTGGGTAACTAACAGTAGTAATATCTTTAATAATGGAGGAAACGTGGGGATTGGTACGGCAATACCTTCTGAAAAATTAGATGTAAGCGGTAATCTAAGAACTTCTGGAACCATCCGTAGTGGGACCATTACTTATCCCAACACCTCAGGAACCAATGGACAGTTTTTAACCACAAATGGTTTAGGTACAGCAAGTTGGGCAACAATTCCCGGTAGCGGTATTAGTTCAGTGGGAGCTATTGCAGGTTCTTCTACCACTAATGGTGCTAGCATCACTGCAGGTGTTTTGAATTTGGCACCGGCAGATGGCAGTAATGCTGGGGTGGTGACAACGGGAACGCAGACCTTGGCTGGAAATAAAACCTTTTCCAATAATGTGGTAGTTTCTGGCGCCCTTACTGCTGGGGCAGTTACCTATCCAAGCACCCATGGGACTAATGGGCAAGTGCTTACTACCTCTGGTTCAGGAACCTTGACCTGGTCTACTTCCAGTTCCGCTTTAGTTCGAGAAGTGGCCAATGAATTTACGGCAACCATAGGTCAAACTTCATTTACCTTGACACAAACACCCTCAGTCAACTCCAGAGTAAAAATGTACATTAATGGCATTCGTATTAGCAATACAGCCTACAGCATTTCAGGAACTACAGTTACCTACCTACCAGCCAATAATGGAAATAATTCACTTAGTTCAGGAGACCGAATTCAATTTGATTATTACTATTAATTCGTGGAATTAATTAATTCACATATCAATTTGCCAATATTCCTGAGATTGCCTTCTTTTTTAAGATGGAAGTACTTTTTTGTGTTTTTTAGTTTAGGTCAAGGCTCGCTTTTGAACAGGACTTTTTACCTCTTTATCTCTTTACTTCTCCTTTCTTCGGCTGTTTTTGCGCAACACAGCAACGTGCAGGTGACTACAAGTGCTACTGTTGGTGGTAGTTGGAGTGCGCTTACCAGTGGGATCTACACGTTTACTCCGAGTACTGACAATGCGAACATCAATGTGGTTGATATTACGAATCGTTTGCGTGCAACTGGTGGGATTAGTGCACCAGGTTCGGTGAAGATTTTGACTACGAATGGGGTTGGCACTCAGGTAGGGAATGTCAATTTTGTAGCGAGTGTGAGTGCACAGAATACGAGGACGAGTCGCTATGGATTGGAGGTAGTTGCTGGCGGGGATATCGTTGTGGGGAGTTCGATGAGTTTAACTGGTGGGGATTGGGATAATAATTCGAATTATGGTTATGATGTAGATTTTTCGGCTGCAGGGAATGTGGTATTGAATAGTTCGTTGAATACGAGTGGACAGAGTG